>JAPOZD010000182.1 GCA_026706245.1 Alphaproteobacteria bacterium | reverse complement strand
GTCGGCGCCGGCGCGGTTCGCGCACCTGATTGCGCGCGCGAGGCAGAGGGCGCACGTCTCCCGTCGGCTTCTCACGGGTTTTCAGAAACCGGCGCTGCCCGGCCGCGCAGCACCCGGGGACGCGGCTCCGGATTCCGCTTCCCACGGAGCCATCATACCACACTCCACCAGATGTCAAGTCCTTATAAAGAACAAAATTTAAATATATTTGAAATTGTTCATATGTTGCAAAGCTGGAAGGGGCGGCTTCCCACCCTGGAGCACGATCCGATCTGTATGGATCGACTATTTGTCGACGGATAGCCGCAGACCTTGCCCCCAATTCGTCGCCCCGGATCCTGGATCGTCGCTGACGCGCCGTCCGGGGTGATGATCGAGGCTTTACGGACGAAGCCGTTTCAGCCGGAACGGATGCTACCCTGGCCGCCCTTCGCAAGCGGGAAGGACGGGGAAGAGGAGCATGCCGGCGTGAATGTGGCGATCAACCTGCCGGGAAATAATCCTCGCAATCGCCCTCGCGCCGCACATCCGCCGTCGCGCAGTGAAGGCCGCCGCCGAAGGCATAGGCGTCGCGGAAGGGGACCGGCACCACCTCCAAGCCCAGCCTGTCGATCTGGTCCATCTGGTGGACCTCGCTCGCCTCCACGCAGACTGTCTTCGGGTCCAGCACCAGCACGTTCATCGACAGCCACACGCTCGAATAGCAGAGCGGTGGCGGGCTGTTATGCGCCGGGCGGGCCGCGTCCACGATCTCCCAGCCGTTGCGGTTGAAGACCTCGCGCTGTTCGTCCGGCAGGCGGCGCTCCGGATTGTTGAGGACGAGGCCCGGCCGGAGCGGCGTGAAGCTTGCATCGATATGGATCGGATAGGGATCGCCCGGAAAGTTGAGCGCATGGACGCGGTGGTCCGGGAAATGCCGGCGCAGCCACTCGATGCCGGTGAGGTTCGTGGTGAAGCCGTGCTGGACGAAGAGGTCGCGCCCGAAACGCAGCACGTCGGCCGCGTCGAACAGCGGCTCCGCCTCGGTGGTGACGAAGTCCTTCGCCGCCACCATCTCCAGACGCTCCTCGACGGTGATGTCGTCGGACAGGTAGTCGGGCTTGTAAGAGGCGTCCGTCAGCCGCGGCTTCGGCGCCGCCTCGTGGCGCATGTTCGGGTCCTCGTCCCAGAAGCGCTTCAGCAGCGGGCGGTAGCAGAGATATTCGAACCAGCGCGAGCGGTAGGACATGGTCGCTTCGAGCATCTCGGAGCCGACCGTCAGCAGCACGTCGCGCGGCGGCTGGCAGCCGAACATCGAGCCGTGGCTCCAGTCCGGGGTCGCAATGGCCCGGTTGAAGTCTATGGGGTCCGGACGGTCCACCCTGATGCCGCGCTTCTCCAGCATGGCGGCGAAGGCGTCCAGCTGCTCGTTGGCGCGGTCCACCGTCTCCTGCGACCGGGGCCCGTGAACGCCGCGCATATCGCTGTCCAGCGGGATCTTCGGATCGCTGGCGGGCTCCGGCGGCGGAATGCAGCAACCGTCCGCCCGCCCGACAATCACATGACGCAACGGGTCCCACTCGTTCCAGCTGTTCACGACCGTCTTCACGCTCTTCTCCCCGTCCCTCAGCCGCCGGCGCGGATCGTCTCGATGATCGAGGAGAAGTCGCGCGGGCCGTTGCCCCCGGCCACATGGAGCGCCATCAGCGCCTCTGCCAGCGCGCCCATCGGCGTGCCGGTGCCGCTCTTCATCGCGGCGTCCCTGGCGAGCCGGAGGTCCTTGACCATCATGTCGGCGGTGAAGCCCGGCTGGAAACCGTTGTTCGCCGGCGAGGCCGGCACCGGGCCCGGCACCGGACAGTAACTCGTCACCGCCCAGCTCTGGCCCGACGAATTCGCGACGACATCGAAGAGCGTCTGGCGGTCGAGGCCCAGATTGTCCGCGAGCGTGAACCCTTCGCAGACGCCCAGCATGCTGATCGCCAGCATCATGTTGTTGCAGACCTTCGCCGCCTGGCCGTTGCCGGCGGGGCCGCAATGGACGATCCGCGCGCCCATATGCTCCAGAATCGGGCGGGCCTTCCCGAAGGCCGCATCCGGTCCGCCGACCATGAAGGTGAGCGTGCCCGCGATGGCCCCCCCGGTGCCGCCGGAGACCGGCGCATCGACCATCTCGAAGCCCCGCGCCGCCGCTTCCTCCGCAACGTCGCGCGCGGTGGCGACATCGATGGTCGAGCAGTCGATGAGCAGGGTTCCCGGATCGACGGCCTCCAGGACTTTGCCCCCGCCCAGGTAAACGTCGCGCACCTCCGGCCCCGCCGGGACCATGGTGACGACCGCCTCCGCGCCCCTGACGGCCGCGGCTGCCGAAGCCGCCCGCGCGGCGCCCGCCTCGACGACGGCGTCAAGCGCTGCTTCCACCGGGTCGAAGGCGGTCACGGCATGCTGGGCCGTCATCAGGTTTCGGGCCATGGGGCCGCCCATATTGCCGACCCCGATAAATGCGATCCGCGCCATTCCGTCAGCTCCTCATGCCCGGGCGAAGCGGCGAACGGGATTGTCGAATGACAGCTCCTCGTCCGCCGGAGAGAAATAGCCTGCCACCGCGTCGGCCGTCACCCCTGAAAGGGCGGGCGGCCGCCAGGCCGGGCGATTGTCCTTGTCGAGAATGAGCGCACGCACACCCTCGAAGAAATCGTGGCCCCGCATGAACGCCTGCGACATGCGGTATTCCAGCGCAAGCGCGGCGTCGAAGTCGAGCGCGCCGCCGCGCCGGTATTGCTCGAACGCCACCTTGAGCGAGGTCGGCGCCTTGGCCAGCATGGCCTTGCGGGTCTTCTCCGCCCATTCGCCGCCCTCGCCTTCCAAGGCCTCCAGCACCGCCTCGACCGACGGCTGCGAGAAGCAGCGCTCCATCGCCGGGCGCAGTTGCGCGATGGGGGGCGGGCCGGGATTCTCGGAGAAGCGGTCCAGCACCGCGCTCACCTCGGCGTGGTTGACCTCGATATCCTCGCCGTCGAGCGGAGCGGCGGCCAGCGCGGCCTTCAACTCCTCCAGCCGCGCACTCGGCACATAATGGGTCGCGATGCCGGCATGGTAGCTGTCAGCCCCGCCGAGGCGGGCGCCCGTGAGCGCGAGATAGAGCCCGAGCCGGCCCGGCAGGCGGGGCAGGAACCATGTCGCGCCGACATCGGGAAAGAAGCCGATGCCGGTTTCCGGCATGGCGAACACCGTGCGTTCGGTCGCCACGCGGTGCGAGCCGAGCACCGAAACGCCGACGCCGCCGCCCATCACGATGCCGTCGATCAGCGCGACATAGGGCTTCGGGTAGTGAAACACCCGCCAGTCGAGGATATATTCATCCCAGAAGAACGTGCTGGTATAGGGGTCGCTCGCCCTGCCCGCTTCGCAGAGCCTCTGGATGTCGCCGCCGGCGGCGAAGGCGCGCTCGCCCGCCCCTTCCGCAACCACGGCGCGCACCGCAGCATCATCCGCCCAGGCCAGCAATTGCCGGTCGAAGGCATCCACCATTTCCAGGGTGAGCGCATTCAGGGCCTTCGGGCGGTTGAGCAGAATGAGGCCGAGACCGCCCGAGCGGTCGAACAATATGTCGTCTTTCATCGCTCCAGCAGCTTGCGTGCGATAATCAGGCGCATGATCTCGTTGGTGCCTTCGAGAATCTGGTGGACCCGCGTGTCGCGCAGGAAACGCTCCAGGGGATAGTCCTTCAGGTAGCCGTATCCGCCGTGGAGCTGCAGCGCCGCATTGCAGATCTCGAAGCCGGCGTCGGTGGCGAAGCGCTTCGCCATGGCGCAATAGCGGGTGGCGTCCGGGTCCCCGGCGTCGAGCGCCGCCGCCGCCCGCCAGGTCATCAGGCGCGCCGCGTCGAGATCGGTCGCCATGTCGGCCAGCTTGAACTGGAGCGCCTGGAAATCGGCGAGCAGGCGCCCGAACGCCTTGCGCTCGCCCATATGGCCGGCTGCCGCCTCCATCGAGGCCCGCGCCGCCCCTATCGAGCAGGCGGCGATGTTGATCCGGCCCCCATCGAGGCCCGCCATGGCGATCCGGAAGCCGTCGCCTTCCTTGCCGACCCGGTTCGCCGCCGGCACCCGGCAGTCGTCGAACAGCACCATGGCCGTCGGCTGCGAGTTCCAGCCGAGCTTCTTTTCCTGCGCGCCGTAGGAGAGGCCGGGAGAGTCCGCCTCTATCGCGAGGCAGGTGATGCCGTTCGGCCCCTCGCCGCCCGTGCGCGCCATGCAGACGATGACATCGGTCTCGGACGCCCCGGAAATGAAGGCCTTGGAGCCGTTCAGGACATAGTCGTCCCCGTCGCGCGCGGCGCGGGTCGCCAGCGCCGCCGCGTCCGACCCGGCGCCCGGCTCGGTCAGCGCATAGCTCGCCAGCATTTCCATGGAACACAGCCCCGGCAGCAGGCGCTCGCGCAGCGCGTCGTGGCCGAAGCGGTCGATCATCCAGGCGGCCATGTTGTGGATCGAGATATAGGCCGCCGTGGAGGTGCAGCCGGCCGCGAGTTCCTCGAAGACGACGGCTGCGTCCGTTCGCGCGAGGCCCGTGCCGCCGACATCCTCGCGCACGTAGAGGCCGCCGAAGCCGAGCGCCGCGGCCTCGCGCAACTCGGCCTTGGGAAAGATGCACTCCGCATCCCAGCGCGCGGCATTGGGCGCGAACACATCCTCCGCGAAGCGGCGGGCGGCGTCCTGAAAGGCCTGCTGGTCTTCGGAAAGCGCGAAATCCATGGTCAGCCGATCATAATCCAAGCACCATGGCACGGGGAATCCCGCCAAGGTCGGCACGGATGTCCTGCACCCGGAACCCCTGCGCGCCGGCAAGCGCGGCGACGGCGTGCGCCTGTCCGAGACCCAGTTCCAGCACCCCAACCCCGGCAGGAGACAACAGGCGCGACAGGTCTTCCAGAATGGCGCGGTAGGCGTTGAGGCCGTCCGCACCGCCGTCGAGCGCGAGCCACGGGTCGTGGTCCCGCACTTCCGGCATGAGCGCCGCTATGTCCGCGCTCGGGATATAGGGCGGATTCGAGACCACGAGGTCGAACCGGCCCGCCACCGCGCTTCCCCAGTCTCCCGCTGCGACAAAGGCGGGCAAACCCTCCAGGTTCCGCCGCGCCGCGCGGCAGGCGCCCGGCGAACGGTCGATGCCGAGCCCCCGCGCCTCCGGCCGCTCGGCGAGCAGCGCCGCCAGCAGGCAGCCGCTGCCCGTGCCGAGGTCCAGCACGGTGGCGAAGGACGGCATGGCCGCCAGCGCCGCCTCGACCACCGCCTCGCTGTCCGGGCGGGGGTCGAAGGTCTCCGGCGTCAGCAGGAAGTCGCGGCTCCAGAACTCCCGCCGGCCGACAATGCGGGAAACCGGTTCGCGCGCCGCCCGGCGGTCCGTCAGCGCCTCCAGGCCGGGATGCGGGCTGTCGGGCCAGTCGGCGAGCGAGGCTTCGCCGCCGGCTTCGATCTGTAGCAGCCGCAATTCCCGCCGGGGCTTGTCGATACCGGCCGCCGCAAGCCGTTCCGCCAGCGCCGCCAGCCGGGCCCGACCCTGCCGGGGTGCGGCGCTCACGACAGCTGCGCAATGCGGGCCGCTTCGTCCTCGGCCGCAAGCGCTTCTATCAGCTCGTCCAGCTCGCCCTGGATGACCCGGTCGAGCTTGTAGAGCGTCAGGTTGATGCGGTGGTCGGTCACGCGCCCCTGGGGGAAGTTATAGGTGCGGATGCGCTGCGAGCGGTCGCCCGTGCCGACCTGGCTGCGCCGCTCCGCCGCGCGCTCGGCCTCGGCCTGGGCGCGCTCATGCTCGTAGAGGCGCGCGCGCAGCACCTTCATCGCCCGTGCGCGGTTCTTGTGCTGGGACTTCTCGTCCTGCTGCTGCACGACGATGCCGGTCGGCAAGTGGGTGATGCGCACGGCCGAGTCCGTGGTGTTAACATGCTGCCCGCCGGCGCCCTGTGAGCGGTAGGTATCGACCTTCAGGTCCTTGTCGTCGATGGGCACGTCCCCCTCGTCGGCCTCGGGCAGCCCCGCCCCCGTAGCGGCCGCGGTGTGGCTGCGGCGCTGGCTTTCGGTCTCCGGCACCCGCTGGACGCGATGCGTGCCGGACTCGTATTTCAGGCGCGCGAACACGTCCCTGCCGGCGACCGACATCACCGCTTCCTTGCAGCCGCCAAGCGGCGTCTGCGAGTGCGACAGCATCTCCACCTTCCAGCGCCGCATCTCCGCATAGCGGCGGTACATCGCCAGCCGGTCGCGCAGCTCCGGCAGCTCCGAAGCCGCCAGCTCGCCGAGCTCTTCGTCCTCCAGCATCGCCTCGAGGTCGGCCGCCTCGCGCTCCAGCTCCCGGCGCTCGCCGATCGCGGCCGCGACGGTCGAGAGGTCGGAATACTCCTTCGACAGGGCCGCGAGTTCGCTTGGGGGCACCTCGCCCGTCGAGAGGCGCGCGCCGATCTCCTCGTGCCGGGCGAGGATGGCGTTGAGCTTATCGTCGAGACTCATGGAGCCAGCGCAGCCGCCAGCCGGTCTATCGGGACTTCCCGCTGCGCCCCGCTCTCCATGTCGCGAACGGTCGCAACGCTCCTGGCGATTTCGTCGTCGCCGAGCAGCACCGCCACCCGGGCGCCGGCGCGGTTCGCCTGCTGCATGCGGCGCTTGAGGTTTCCCGACATGCCCAGATCGACGGCGACGCCCGCCCGCCGCAGCGCATCGGCAAGCGGCAGCGCCCGCTTTTCGGCTGCCGGCCCGACCGGCACGAGCGAAACGACTGGAGAGGCTTCCGGATAGTCGGTCGTCAGCATCGCCAGGCGCTCGATGCCGCCCGCCCAGCCGATGCCCGGCGTCGGCGGCCCGCCCATCGTGGCGACCAGGCCGTCATAGCGCCCGCCCGCAATGACGGCGCCCTGGGCGCCGAGCGCGTCGGTGGTGAACTCGAAGGCCGTGTGCCCGTAATAGTCCAGCCCCCGCACGAGGCGCGGATTGCGGACATAGGCGATGCCGAGCGCATCCAGCCCTTCGCAGACCTCGGCGAAGAAATCCGCGGACAGCCCGTTCAGGTAGTCGTCGTAGCGGGGCGCGTCGGCAGAGACGGCCCTGTCGCGCTCGTCCTTGGAATCGAGCAGGCGCAGAGGATTGCGCTTGAGGCGGCTCCGCCCCTCCTCCGAAAGCTCCGTTTCGCGGCGGGAGAAATAGGCGACCAGCGCTTCGCGATAGGCCGTCCGGCTGTCAGGGTCGCCGAGCGTGTTCAACTCCAGGCGCGTGACGCCCCGGACCCCGAGCGCGTCGAGCACATGCGCTCCCGCCTGGATGACCTCGATATCCGCCGCCGGCCCCGCGACTCCCAGCACCTCGATGCCGATCTGGTGGAATTGGCGCAGCCGCCCCTTCTGCGGGCGCTCATGGCGGAACATCGGCCCGCTGTAGAAGGATTTGAGCGGCAGCTGCTGCC
>JAPOZD010000164.1 GCA_026706245.1 Alphaproteobacteria bacterium | reverse complement strand
ACGGCGACGCCAACCGGCTGGTCGAGATGAATGTCGTGCAGCCGCCGATGGGCGCGGAGAACCCGAACGGCAATGCCTTCCGGGCGGAGCGGACGGTGCTGAAGACGGAAACCGGCCGGACGCGCAATGCCGACACCGAACGGTTCTGGAAGGTGGAGAGTGCCGCGGCGACCAATGCACTCGGCCGGCCGACAGCCTACCGCCTGCATTCCAGCGGCATGCTCCGGCCCTGGTTCCATGCCGGGACGATGATGTCGAAGCGCGCCGCCTTCATCTTCAACCATATGTGGTGCACACCATACGACGCGGGCGAACGGTTCCCGGCCGGGCGTTTCGTCAACCAGAGCGACGGCTCCGAGACCATCGCAAGCTGGGTCGGGCAGGGCCGGTCGATCGAGGATGCGGACATCGTGCTGTGGCACACCTTCGGCCTGCTGCACCTGCCGCGCCTCGAGGACTGGCCGGTGCAGCCGGTCGCCCGCACCGGCTTCCGGCTGGAGGCCGATGGCTTCTTCGACCGCAATCCGACGCTCGACGTGCCGCCGGGAGCGTGACGGGGCGCGGCCGGAGGCCGACATCCCGGGCGCGCCGGAGGACTGGCTCCGGTTCCACAAGCGCTGGAAGGATTGAAGAGGGGGAACGGAAGGCGATGACAGATGGTTGGGTGAGGCTGGACGACAGCATCATCGACGGGGTGGAAATGGCGGACAGGGCGGCGCGCGCGGCGACCGGCTTCGCCGGGCTCGGCGTCGGCCCGGGCGATGCGGTCGCGTGGCTGCTGCACAACGACGCCGCGATGTTCACGGTCACCGACGCGGCTGGCTTGCTCGGGGCCTATACCGTGCCGGTCAACTGGCATCTCGCGCCCGACGAGGTCCGATACATCCTCGCCGACAGCGGCGCGAAGGCCCTGGTCGGGCATCCGCATCTGCTGGCTCCGCTGGGCGATCTGGACATCCCGGCGATCTCGCTTGCCGACTGGCCGGACTGGCTCGCCGCCCATGCGCCCCATGCGGGGCCGGCGCTCGATCCGCCGGGTTCGATGATGTACACCTCCGGCACGACCGGCCTGCCCAAGGGCGTGCGCCGCCAGCCGGCCACGCAGGCGCAGCGCGACACGGTTGCGGCCTTCCTTGCCGAGATCTACGGCCTGCATCCGGGCATGGTCTCGGCCGTCACCGCGCCGCTCTACCACGCCGCGCCCAACAATCACGCTATGATGACGCGGCTCGCCGGCGGCCATCTGGTGCTGATGGGGCGCTTCGACGCCGAGCGATTCCTGGCGCTGGTCGAGGAACACCGGATCGGCCATGCCTTCATGGCGCCGATCATGTTCGTGCGCCTGCTCAAGCTGCCGGAGGCGGTGCGGGAGCGCTACGACCTCTCCTCGCTCCGCCGCGTCATCCATGCCGGCGCGCCCTGCGCCCCGGACGTCAAGCGGGCGATGATCGATTGGTGGGGGCCGGTGCTGGTCGAATATTATGGCTCGACCGAGACCGGCATGGTGACCTGGTGCGATTCCGAAGAGTGGCTCGCGCGCCCGGGCACGGTCGGCCCGGTGATGCGGAACGCCGAGATCGTCATCTTCGACGAGGACAAGCGCCGCCTCGGCCCCGGCGAGACCGGCGAGATCTACTGCCTGCACCGGGACCTCACGCCCTTCACCTACCACAACGACCCGGAAAAGCGCGCCGGGGTGGAGCACGCGGGCCTCGTGACCAATGGCGACATGGGCTATCTGGACGAGGCGGGCTACCTGTTCCTGAACGACCGCCGCCGCGACATGATTATCTCCGGCGGGGTGAACATCTATCCGGCCGAGATCGAGGCGGCGCTGATCGAATGCCCCGGCGTCAGCGACTGCGCGGTATTCGGCGTGCCGGACGAGGAATACGGAGAGCGGGTCGCCGCCGCCATCGAGCGCGAGCCCGGCAGCGACACGGACGAGGCGGCGGTCAGCGCCTTCCTCACCGGGCGCATCGCGGGCTATAAGCATCCGCGGCTGGTCGTCTTCCATGACTCCCTGCCGCGCGAGGACACCGGCAAGATCTTCAAGCGCAAGCTCCGCGAGCCCTATTGGGAAGCGGCCGGCCGGCGCATCTGAGAAAAGGACGCCCGAACCCCATGTTCTATGCCGACCACCGCAAGCACGGCCTCAGGCACAGCCCCTTCAAGGCGCTGGTGGCGCCGCGCCCCATCGCCTGGGTCTCGTCGCTCAGCACCGAGGGTGTGGTGAACCTCGCGCCCTACAGCTTCTTCAACGCCATGGCCGATTCGCCGCCGATCATCGTTTTCGCGCCCAACAATCCGCGCATCGGCGGCGGGCGCAAGGACACGCTGGAGAACATCGAGCAGACCGGCGAGTTCGTGGTCAATCTCTGCAACTGGGACCTGCGCCTGCCGATGAACGAAAGCTCGGCCCATGTGCCGCCGGATGTGGACGAGATCCAGCTTGCGGGCCTGACGGCCGCCCCCTCGGAGATCGTAAAGCCGCCGCGCGTCGCGGAAGCCCCGGCCGCGCTCGAATGCGAGTTCCTGTTCCGCGTGCGCCTGCCGGGGTCGAGCCCGAAGATCGAGAACAATGCCTGCTTCGGCAGGGTGGTCGGCGTCCACATCGCCGACGACATCATCGTGGACGGGTTGGTGGACATGACCCGCTACCGCCCCATCGCACGCTGCGGCTACATGGACTATGCGCTGGTCGAAAGCGTCTTCTCAATGGACCGCCCCGACGACAATCTCGAAGCCTACGAGGCCCGCAGACGTCAGGAAGCGGCGGAGTAATCGGGAACCCCTAACCCGCCAGCGCCTCGGCAATCGCCGCCAGGGCTTCCGGGGCGCGGGCGCCGTCGGGGCCGCCGGCCTGGGCCATGTCGGGGCGGCCGCCGCCGCCCTTGCCGCCGAGCGCGGCCGCGCCGAGGCGCACGAGGTCCACGGCGCTGAGCGACGTCGCGAGGTCGTCGGTGACGCCGACCACGAGCGAGGCCTTGCCGTCATTCACCGCCGCCAGCGCCACCACGCCGCTGCCGATCTGCTGCTTCAGGTCGTCGGCGATGGCCTTCAGTTCCCTGGCCGGCACGTCCTCCAGCAGCTGGCGGCTGAGGCGCCGGCCGCCGATCTCCTCGAAGGCCGGGCCCGCGCCGCCGGTCGCCGCCTTGCGGCGGAGCTCCGCGATCTCGCGCTCCATGCGCCGGCGCTCCTCCAGCAGCTGCGCCACGCGCGCCGGCACCTCGCCGGGCGCGGTGCGCAGTTCCGCGGCCGCGGCGTCGAGCAGCCTGAGCCGCCCGGCGGTATGGGCCTCGGCGCCCGCGCCGGTCAGCGCCTCGATGCGCCGCACGCCGGCGGCGAGCGCGGTTTCCTCGACGATGACGAACTGGCCGATATCGCCCGTCTGCGCTACATGCGTGCCGCCGCATAGCTCGACCGACCAGGACCGGCCCTCGCCGTCCGCGCCGCCCATCGTCACCACGCGCACCTCATCGCCGTATTTCTCGCCGAAGAGTGCGAGCGCGCCGGCCTCGATGGCGTCGTCCGTCGCCATGAGGCGGGTGGACACGGGCGAGTTCAGCCGGACCCGCTCGTTCACCGCCCTGCCGACCGCCGCGATCTCGTCCGCCGCCATCGGCTTCGGGTGCGAGATGTCGAAGCGCAGCCGGTCGGGCGCCACCAGCGAGCCCTTCTGCGCGACATGGGCGCCCAGCGAATCCCGGAGCGCGCGGTGCAGCAGGTGGGTTGCGGAATGGTTGCGCCGGAGCGCGGCGCGCCGCTCGCCGTCCACCCTGAGTTCCACGGCGTCGCCCACGGCGAGCGCGCCCTCTTCCAGCCGCGCGGTATGGACATGCAGGTCGCCGAGCTTCTTCTGCGTGTCGGTGACGGCGAGCCGGGCGCCGCCCGCAACCGTCATCGCCCCGCTGTCGCCGACCTGGCCGCCCGACTCGCCGTAGAACGGCGTCTGGTTCGTGATGATCTGCACCTCGCCGCCGGCCTCGTCGAAGCGCCGGACTTCCTCCCCACCCGCGACCAGCGCCAGCACCTCGGCTTCCGCCGCCAGAGTCTCGTAGCCGAGGAACTCCGTCGCGCCGAGGCGCTCGCGGAAATCGAACCAGAGGGTCTCGGCCGCCGCCTCGCCGGAGCCGGCCCAGGCCCTGCGGGCCTCGGCGCGCGCGCGGTCCATCTCCGCCTCGAAGCCCGCCTCGTCCACGGCCCGCCCGCGCCCGCGCAGCACGTCGCGCGTGAGGTCGAGCGGGAAGCCGTATGTGTCGTAGAGCCGGAACGCGACCGCGCCCGGCAGCGCCTCGCCGTCGCCCAGGCCCGCCTCCGCCTCGTAGAGTAGCCGGAGGCCCCGCCCGAGTGTGAGCTTGAAGCGCTCCTCCTCCAGACGCAGCGTCTCCGAGATGAGCGCGGCCGCCTGCCCGAGTTCCGGGAAAGCCCCGCCCATCTCGCGCACCAGCACCGGGGCGACGCGGTGCAGCAGCGGCTCGCGGCAGCCGACGATGTGGGCGTGGCGCATGGCGCGGCGCATGATCCGGCGCAGCACATAGCCCCGGCCCTCGTTGGCCGGCAGCACGCCGTCGGCGATCAGGAAGCCGGAGGCGCGCAGATGGTCGGCGATCACCCGGTGCGAGACGGCGTGCGGCCCGTCGGCGTCCACGCCGGAGGCCTCGGCGGACGCCAGGATCAGCGCCCGCATCAGGTCGATCTCGTAATTGTCGTGCTTGCCCTGCAGCACGGCGGCGAGCCGCTCCAGCCCCATGCCGGTGTCGATGGAGGGGCTGGGCAGCGAAACGCGCTCCTCTGGCGTCACCTGCTCGAACTGCATGAAGACCAGGTTCCAGATCTCGATGAACCGGTCGCCGTCCTCGTCCGGACTGCCGGGTGGGCCGCCGGGGATATGGTCGCCATGGTCGTAGAAGATTTCCGAACAGGGCCCGCAGGGGCCGGTATCGCCCATCGCCCAGAAATTGTCCGAGGTCGGGATGCGCAGGATGCGGTTTTCGGGCAGGCCCGCGATCTTCTTCCAGAGGTCCGCCGCCTCGTCGTCCTCGGCATAGACCGTGACCAGCAGGCGGTCCGCCGGCAGGCCGTATTCGCGCGTCACCAGGTTCCAGGCGAGCTCGATGGCGAGGTCCTTGAAGTAGTCGCCGAAGGAGAAATTGCCCAGCATCTCGAAGAAGGTGTGGTGGCGGGCGGTGTAGCCGACATTCTCCAGATCGTTGTGCTTGCCGCCGGCGCGCACGCATTTCTGCGAGGTGACGGCGCGGTTGTATCCGCGGCGCTCGCTGCCGGTGAATACGTTCTTGAACTGCACCATGCCCGCATTGGTGAACATGAGCGTCGGGTCGTTGCGCGGCACCAGCGGGCCGGACGCAACGACCTCATGCCCGTGCCGGGCGAAATAATCGAGAAAGGCCGTGCGGATTTCGCTTGCGCTCGCCATGCGTCGCAATCCTCCGGGCAAATGCGGGGAAGACGGGTTTGTATCGGCAGGACCGGCGGCTGTCCACAGGCGGCGGCCCCCTTCGACGAGCTCAGGACAGGCTGTTGGCGCGGGCGCTACTCAGGGTGAGACCAGGGCTCCGGGAGCTCCTTTATCCCGAGTAACCGCGAATCGGCGTATCGAAGGACGACCGGACTTCGTTATGAAGCCTGTTGCGACGGCCGGCGGGCGCAGAGCGGCAGGACGAGGCTGAGAGCGAGCGCGATGACGGAGAGGGCGAACATGAGGACGACTGCGCTGTCATAGGAGCCCTCGGCGTCGAAGATCGTGGCGCCGACGAGCGCGCCGAGGCCGCCCGCCGAATGGTGGACCATGGTGATGAGCCCCGTCACCGTGCCGAGCAGGCTCATGGCTGCAATTTCGCGCCCGAAGACGACGGTAAGCGGCGCCGTGACCCAGAAGGTCACCCCGAAGAGCAGGGCCGCGCCGACGATGACGGCCGGCTCCCGGCTCGCCAGCAGGGCCGCGCAGAGGACGGTTCTGAGCAGGAAGCAGATCACGGTAGGCAGGACAGGGCCGAAGCGGTCGTTCAAGAGGCCCGTCAGCAACACGCCGCAGACACCGGCGGGGCCCATGAAGGCCAGGATGTTTCCGGCGAGCAGCGAGTCCACCCCCTCGTCGAGCGCGAAGGCGACGACATGGGTGGCGACGAGGAAGACCTGGAAGCCGCAGATCGCGTAAACGACGAGGAGCAGCCAGAGGCGGCGCGACGCAAGCGCCTCGCGGAGGGTCGCCGCCTCCGGTCCCGGCGGCGGCGCACGCGGCGAGCCCCCGCCGGGACCGGAGGCGGGGGTCGAGCCGGCGGCGATTCGCTTCATCGGGATGAGCGGCAGGACGCAGACCAGCATGGCGGCCCCGAGCGCGAGGAAAGAGCCCCGCCAGCCCAGGGCGGCGAGCTGCGCGGTGAGCACCGAGATGACCAGCAACTGGCCCAGTCCCATGCCTGAGATCGCGATGCTGTTGGCCATGCCCATCCGGTGCGGATACCAGCGGCTGAGCAGCACGCCGATGGGCGTGATCGAGGTGCCGGCGCTGCCGAGCGCGAACACGACGCCGTAAAAGAGGAGCGCCTGCCAGGGGCGCTCGGCGAAGCCCGTCGATGCGAGACCGACGGCCGAGACGATCACCGCCGCGCCCAGCACCCTTGCGGCCCCGATACGGTCCACAAGCCAGCCGACAAAGAACAGGGAGCCGGCGAACAGCACCATGAACAGGGTGACATTGAGCGAGAGCGCGCTGCGGCTCCACTCAAGGTCTTCCGCCATCGGGGGAAGCAGGAGGCCGATGGCGAAGCGGGCGCCGCCGTTGAACAGCAGCACCAGGAAGCAGGTCGCCAGCATGAGGCGGGCGGCGCTGGCGGGGGTCACGGGTCAGCCCGCATTGCGTTTCTGCGCCGTCACCGCCGGTCGAAGCGTGCGGGCGCGAAGGGCGCGGGGTCGGCGGCCGGCTCCCGGCCGGTGGCGAGCTGGGCCGCCAGAAGGCCGATTCCCGGACCCAGGCCGAAGCCGTGGCCGGAGAGCCCGGCGGCGAGCGTCAGCCCTTCCAGCCCGGCGACCGGCCCGACCAGCGGCGCCTCGTCGGGCGTGACGTCGATCATGCCGCCCCAGCTTTCGACCGCCTGCGCGCCCTGCAACTGCGGATAGACGCGCTGCGCGCCGCGTAGGATGCCGTCGAGCACGCGCCTGTCGGGCGGGGGATCGAGCGCCCGGGCCTGTTCCATCGGGCTGAACTGGTCCGCCCGCCAGCGGTTCCGGCCGAGCGCGCCGAAGAATTCCGGCCCGAAACGGAGCCTCAGGAACCGCCAGCGGTCGCGGTAGAGCGGCAGGAACTTCCGGAAATGGGAAAACGCCGCCGGGATGAGGTCGAAGCGCGCCGCATGCACCCGTCCGACCGTGTAACCGCCGTCCAGTCGCGGGCGCACCGACGCGGTCCGCATGCCGACGGCGCCGGGCGCGATCG
>JAPOZD010000317.1 GCA_026706245.1 Alphaproteobacteria bacterium | reverse complement strand
CAATACCGGCTTCTGGGCCTTCGCCGTGTTCACGATGATAAGCCGGGTCGGCATGTCCTTCATCATGCCGGCGCTCTCCGCCTCGGCCCTTCGCGCGCTGCCGAACGACAAGCTGGCGCAGGGCTCGGGCGCGATGAATTTCATCCGCCAGTTCGGCGGCGCATCGGGCACGAACCTGATCGTCGTCTGGCTGCAGTTGCGGACGCACTGGCATGCGGAATCGCTCGCCGCTACCCAGACCGCGGCCAACACCGCCAGCCGCGGCTTCCTCGAGACCGTCGCCGACCGGCTCGGCATTGCCGGCCTGCCGGACCCCGCCCGGCTCGGCGCGGCGCTCGACTATCTGGGACAGGTCGTCCACGCCCAGGCGCTGGCCTTCGGCTTCCGGGACTGCTTCCTCGCGCTCGGCATCGTCTTCGTGCTGGCGATGCTGCCCGCCCTCAATCTGGCACGCATCCCCCGCAGGGAGTAGGCTCCCGCCCGTGGCCGCTTATGGTCGCCGACCACAGGCGAATTGCAGCCGTTTGAGCGCCTGCCTGCTTATGTTAGGTTCGCCTTGCTCGGCGATGCGGCCGGGATCCGGCTCTGCGGCAGGCGTTCGCGAGGAAAGCGGCTGAAGGGGTAAGGCTGTGGCGGAAGCATTCGATACCCTCAAGGTCGCGGACAGTCTCGAAGAAGCGGGATTGGACCGCGACAAGGCTCGCGCCATTGCGGACGGGATTCGTCAAGCCCTCGAAAGCCGCAACGATGCCGCCGCCAGCCGCGAATACGTCCTCAAGGTCGCGCTTGGCATTGTCACCGCCAACGCGGCAATCACCTTCGGCCTGCTCAAGCTCCTGCTGCCCGAAGCCTCGCCGTAAGCGCAGGCTAGCGATGCTGCCCGCCCTCAATCTGGCGCGCCTCCCCTGCGGGGAGTAATCTCCGCTCCCGTGGCCGCTTGCTGGAATCGGTAGACAGACCGGACTTAAAATCCGTGGGGCGTATGCCCGTGAGGGTTCGAGTCCCTCAGCGGCCACCAGCCCCCACCGCGGTTCACGGATAGAAGACGATCAGCCCCTCGCCGACCATGGCCGGGCGGTCGGTTCCCTCGATCTCGATGGTGTTGTCCACCACGCAGCGCACGCCGCCGCCCTTGACCGCCTCCGTGGAGGCGAGACTCTGCCGCAGGCGGACCTTCGAGCCCGCCGGCACCGTGTTGGTGAAGCGCACCCGGTTGAGCCCGTAATTGATCGCGCGGCTGGCGCCCGGCACCGAGAACACCATCAGCCCGGCGGTGAGCGAGAGCGTGAGGAAGCCGTGGGCGATGGTCTTGCCGCCCGGCATGTCCGTCTTCGCCCGCTCCGTGTCGAGATGGATCCACTGGCGGTCCTCGGTCGCCTCGGCGAAGCCGTCGATCCGGCCCTGATCGACGGTGATCCAGTCGCTGACCCCGAGTTCCTTGCCGACCCAGTCCTCCAGCTCGGCGAGCGTTGCGATCTTCACCACGAGCGCGGCCCTCCTCTCAAACCGGGCCGACCCTAGCCGATAAGCGCTCAGTTGGACAGTTCGGCCAGGATGCGCGGCCAGTGCCCGTCGGCCGACGCGATGTGGCCCGGAATGTCCTTCTCCCAGTTCTTCTGCACCGACTTGGAGTAGTTGAGGTAGAGCTTGTCGTCCACGACCTTCCACGCCTTGGGGTCGATGGGCGCGGTGTAGCCCTGCGAGACGGCCCAGGCGCAGTAGCCGCCATATTGCGGCGCATAGCGCTCCGGATCGGCCTCGAAGGCGTCGCGGTTGGCCGCGCTCGCGAAGCGCCACTTGGCACCGTTCCACTCCACCTCGTGGCGCGACTTGCCCTTCACCGGCTCGCCGGCCTCGAAATAGGCGACCGGGTCGTAGCCGTGGATGGCGGCGCCGCTGCGCTGGAACACGGGCTCCTTCGCCGCCGCGAAGCCTGCCAGCAGGACGATCAGCGAGGTTGCCGCAAGACGTGTGAAGACGGTTCGCATCGGATGGTCCTCCGCATGGGTTTCCTGCCGGGAAAGATCGGTCCCGCCCCCGGCATCGGCCAGTCACGATACGGTGAACGGCTCCTTGACGAAATGGAACTCCGTCGTGTTCGACAGGTCGTGCAGCTCGCGGGTCCTGCCGGTCCGCCGGTAGCCGAGCGCCTCGTAGAAGGCATGCGCCTCCAGGAAGCGCGTGTCGGACCAGAGCTCCACAAAGCGGCTGCCCCGCCGCCGGGCCGCCGCTTCGGCCATGCCGACCAACCGCCGGGCAAGCCCCTGCCGGCGTATCTCGGCCCGAACATAGAGCTTGTGCAGCTCGGCGCCCGCGGGGTCGGCCGCAGGCGCCCAGCCGCCGCCGGCGGCGATACGGCCCCCGGCATCTTCCGCAACCCAGTATTCGCCGCCGAGCGCATCGAAATGGCTGCGCATGGCGCGCAACTGCGGCTCCTCGGCATCCACGTCGAGGATGCAGCCCTCATAGGCCGACCAGCAGGCGTCGATCAGCCGGATCAGCCCCGCCGCATCGCTGTCCCGCACCGGGCGGATGACGGCGCTCACAGCAGCACCGCGGCGGCAAGGCCCAGAAAGGCGAAGAAGCCGACGACATCGGTCACGGTGGTCAGCACCACGGAGGACGCGATGGCCGGGTCGATCCGCATCCGGTCGAGCGCGAGCGGGATGGCAACGCCCGAGAGGCCCGCAACCAGCAGGTTGACGACCATCGCCGCCGCAATCACCGCGCCCAGCTGCCAATTGCCGAACCAGGCGAAGGTCAGCGCCGCCGCGATCGCCGCGAACAGCATGCCGCTGAACCCGCCGACCAGCATTTCCTTGACGACGATGCGCATGGCGTTGGTGGCCGAAAGCTCCCTGGTCGCGAGCGCGCGGACAGCGACGGTGAGCGTCTGCGTGCCGGCATTGCCGCCCATCGAGGCGACGATGGGCATCAGCACGGCGAGCGCGACCACCGCCTCGATGGCCGCCTCGAACTGCGCGATGACGACGGAAGCGAGCACAGCCGTGCCGAGATTGACAAGCAGCCAGGGAAAGCGCTTCGCCGTCGTGGCCGCTGCGGCATGGTAGAGGTCGTCCTCATAGACGCCGCCCAGTTTCAGGATGTCGTCCTCGTGCTCCTCGTCCATGACATCGACCACGTCGTCGATGGTTAGCACGCCGGCAAGCCGGCCAGTGTCATCGACCACCGGCGCGGAGGTCAGGTCCTGCTGGCGGAAGAGGAACGCCGCCTCCTCCTGGTCCATGCCGACCGGCAGCACGACCGGCTCGCTGTCCATGATCTCCGCCAGCCCGACCGGCCGGCGGTTGCGCAGGATGCGCGAGAGCGGAAGGCTGCCGACCGGACGGTGGCGGGGGTCCACCACGAAGATGTCGAAGAAGGTATCCGGCAGGGAGGCGTCCGCGCGCAGATAGTCGATGGTCTCGCCGACGGTCCAGTAGGCAGGCACGACGACCGTCGCCCTCTGCATGAGCCGCCCGACAGTGTCCTCTTCGAAGGTCAGCGCCTGTTCGACCGCGAGCCGGTCCGCCCGCGGCAGGCGGGCGAGGATTTCCCGGCGGGTCTCCTCGTCGAGATCGGCGACGACTTCCACGGCGTCGTCGTCGTCGAGCCGGGCGACGGCCTGCGCAAGCTCCTGCGGCGCCATCTGCTCCACGACTTCGCCGCGCACCGTCTCGTCGAGCTCCGCGAGGATGTCGGGGTCGAGCGCGCCGCGCAGCGCTTCGAGCACGGCGGAGCGCTCATCCGGCGCTATGCGTTCCAGAAGGTCCGCGACATCGGCGGCATGGAGGGGGGCGAGCCGGGCGCGGACGGCCTCGGCGTCGCCCGCCTCGAGGACGTGCCGGACAAGGTCCGGGGTCAGCGCCAGGGTTTCGTCCGCCCGGTCGTCGGCGCGCGGGATCGCATGGGGCTGAGCCATCGTATCCCTCCGCGTATGTTGGGCTCATGGTGCGGTCGAGAAGACTCGAACTTCCACGGGGTTGCCCCCACAGCGACCTCAACGCTGCGCGTCTACCAATTCCGCCACGACCGCATTTCGGAGACGCGCTAGACTGCCCGTCTCAAGGCGGAGGCGGGATAGCAAATCGCGATGGCGCTTTCAAGGCCGGTGGAATGGCGCATCGACGAGGGGCCTGTCGGTTATGAGGCGGCGGTCGCGGCGATGGAGGAACGGGTCCGCGCCGTCCGGCAGGAAGAGGCGCCGGAACTCGTCTGGCTGCTGGAGCATCCGCCGCTCTACACGGCCGGCACCTCGGCCGACCCGGCGGAATTGCTGGCGCCGGACCGTTTCCCGGTGTTCGGCACGGGCCGCGGCGGGCGCTACACCTATCACGGACCCGGCCAGCGCATCGCTTACGCCATGATCGACCTCCAGGCGCGCGGACTCGGCGTGCGTGACTATGTGTGCGGCCTGGAGGACTGGGTTATCCGGACGGTGGCGCGTTTCGGCCTAGTCGGCGAGCGCCGCGAGGAGCGTATCGGCGTCTGGGTCCGCCGCGGCGGGGCCGAGCGCAAGATTGCGGCGCTCGGCGTGCGGGTGCGCCGCTGGGTCGCGTTCCACGGCATCGCGCTCAATGTCGAGCCCGATCTCGGGCATTTCGACGGCATCGTGCCCTGCGGCGTCGAAGGCTTCGATGTCACCTCGCTCGCGGCAGAGGGCATCACCGCCTCCATGCCAGAAGTGGATTCAGCGCTCCGGGCCTGCTTCGAGGAGGTGTTCGGCTGCTCTCCCCGCTCCTTTTAGGCGGTCAGCGCTTCTTCTCCAGACGGAAGCGCGTGTGGCACTGCTTGCAGATGTCCGCGAGCCGCTGCGCCGCTTCGCGAGGCGCGTCCGCACTTGAGGCCAGTTCGCCGGCAGCGACGGCAAGCTTCGCCGCGAGTGCATTGAACGCCGCCCGGTCGGCAGAGATTGCCGGCAGGGCTTCCGAGGGGTGGTGGAAGCTGCCGTCCGGAAACAGCTTCGGAATCTCCGCGGCGTGCCCGGCAATCCGCATCGCGGCGTCCCGGACCGCGTCGGGCTCGGAACGCCGGATGGCGTCCCGGATGGCCTTCGTCGCGCGTCCGATATCGACCATGGCGTCCATCCGCTGCTTGACGATGCCCGTGGCGCCGCCATGGGCGGTGAGCAGGAAACCGGCGAGCAGGAGGACAGCCGTTCGCTTCATTGCCGCAGCATCGGCCGGTCCCGTTGACGGCGCAAGCGCTGCAGCCTAAAACGCCGGTCCTTCGGCGGGGTAGCTCAGCGGTAGAGCAGGGGAATCATAATCCCTTGGTCGGGGGTTCAAATCCCTCCCCCGCTACCAATAAAAACAACGATTTAGAACAATTTCGCCAGTCACCACAAAGTCGCCAGTCACCAATCAGTCACCAAAAAATGGCATTGCGGTTGCTTACGGTTGCGTTAGGCTTGGCCCGCGCGCGTCTATCGAGACAAGGGCCGGACAGGACTGCTAGAAGGGGAAGGCCATGGAAACGCTCGAACATTGGATTACGCCTGCCATTCTGATTGCCGGCTTCGCGTTTCTATGGCGCGAGCTTGCCAGATTGCGCGAGCGCATGGACCGGTTGGAAGTCAGCTTGCGGGAGCGCATGGCCCGGCTTGAAGGGCTGTTTGAAGCCTCCAGAACGCGGCCCGTATCAGGCGACGCGGATTAGTGCTTGGTCGCGGGAGCTTCGCGCTCGCCGTCATTGCCTTCCCTGCCGGGCCGCCGCGACGCACGGGCGACAAGCCCACGCGCTCCCGCCGTCCCGTTGCCGCCCGGCGCGGGCAAGCGCGTCTTCCAGGCTCACGGCGAGGCGGATAGGCACAAGCGCGTCGCATCCCCGGCAACGGACCATTGCCAAAGCGGCCGGGTCCGCGTCGCGCTCGCCGGCGGCATAAACCTTCGCGCGCTGTTGCGCCCGGAGTTCGGGGCTGTAGCGCGTCACGGCTGCGATCCTCCCGGCGCGGCGGGTTCGGCGCTCGCCTCCCTGTCGCCAGCGGCGAGGAAGGCCGATCCGGCGGCGAGCGCAAGATCGGCGGCAAGCAGGGCGGGCAAGTGCGCCTTGCATCCGGCCAGGGCGAGCGCCGCCGCCAGGATCGCGGCCCGGATTGCCGCCGCCGTCATGCGCGGGCTTCCTCGATTTCGCGTATCAGCCGGGCCAGCCGGTTGCGCTCCCGGTCGATTTGCGCGAGCCGGGCGCGGCGGGCCGGGTTTGGCGGCTGGCGGCGCAAGGCGATTGCCTCCGAAGACAGCCGCGCGAAGCTCTCCCGCAACTCGCCTTCCTTTCCGCCGTCCGTCATTGCGGGTCCTGTCCGCGCTCGCGTCCGGCTTCGCGTCCGCGCCGCTTGCGCCGCGCCTCAATCTCGCCGGGCAAGCCGCGTTCCAGGGCCGCGCGGGCCAGGACACCGGGCGCAACCCTGTCCGCTTCGGCGGCTCTTTCGATTGCCTGCCATATCGCGGCATCGATATAGACTGTCTTCGGGATACGCCGCCCTTCCTCCCGGCGGCGCGCAAGGGTTTCCGCCATTGCCATTCCTCCGTTGTGGATACCGGGCCAGATAGTGCGGCCATGCCTGCTTTCAAGCCTGTTTTCTTCACTGCGAAAAAAGCTGTTGACAGGCGGCTAACTACATCCGACAATAACCCTTGTCGGAACCTAACAGGGTTTGCCCATGTCTTCCAACCGCTCCCTCCCGTCCGTCGAAACGGCCAGCCCGGCGGCGCTCGCCATGCCCGCCCTTTCGGACGGCGCGCGCAAGCTCGCCGGGGCCGCGCTCGCGCCCCGCACGGTCCGCCTCTACAGCGACGCGCTGGCGGCGCTCGATACATGGCTGGCGGCGCAAGGCCGCGCCGCCGATGATGCCGCGCTGGCGGACTATCTCGCCGCCCGCCATGACGCCGGGGCCGCGCCCGCGACGCTCGCCCTTGCCGTTGCCGCCGTGAAGGCCGTTGCCCGCCTCGCCGGCCAGCCTTCGCCCGCCGGCCCGGCAACCGCCCGCGTCCTTGCCGGTATCCGGCGCGAGGGAAGCGGGCGCGGGCGGGGCCAGGTGAACGGGCTGCAATGGTCGCAAGCCGATACCGCCGCCGCCGTCGCGGCTAACGGAGGCGGTAAGCTCGCCGGCTTGCGCGACGCCGCCATGATCGCCCTTGCCAGTGACGCCTTGCTCCGGGTCAGCGAATTGCTGGCGGTCCGGGTCGCTGACATTCAGCCGGAAGCGGACGGGTCCGGCAGGCTCGCCGTGCATCGGTCCAAGACGGACCAGGAAGGCGAAGGCGCGATCCTCTACATCGGCCCGCCCGTCATGCAGCGCGTGAACGCATGGCGCGAGGCGGGCGGCGTCCATGACGGCCCGCTGTTCCGGCGCATCCGGCGCGGCGGCAAGGTGCAGGCGGAAGCGATCACGGACCGGGCCGCCCGCAACATCATCCGGGACCGCGCCGCCGCCGCCGGTATCGACGGGCGCATATCCGGCCATTCCCTCCGGGTCGGATCGGCGC
>JAPOZD010000019.1 GCA_026706245.1 Alphaproteobacteria bacterium | reverse complement strand
CTGGCGGTTGCGGCGCATGCGCAGCCGCGCCGCCCATCCCTTGCGCTGGGTCTGCTGGGCGCGCTCCACCACCAGCGCGTCCGCCTCGACATTGCGGCTGACGGTCGAGCCCGCGCCCACCACCGCGCCGGGGCCGACCGAGACGGGCGCGACGAGCGCGGTGTTGGAGCCGATGAAGGCGCCCGCGCCGATTTCGGTCCGGTGCTTGCGGAAGCCGTCATAGTTGCAGGTGATCGTGCCCGCGCCGATATTGGCGTCCGCGCCCACATGCGCATCGCCGATATAGGCGAGATGGTTCGCCCTCACGCCCGCCTCCAGCACGGCGTTCTTAACTTCGACGAAATTGCCGACCCCCGCGCCCGGCCCGACATCGGCGCCCGGCCGGAGCCGCGCATAGGGGCCGACGCGCGCGCCGCTTCTGAGCACCGCGCCCTTCAGATGGCAGAACGCCCGGATATCGACATCGTCCTCAACCGTCACATCGGTCAGGAACACCGTGTGCGGCCCGACGGTCACGTCCCTGCCGAAACTCGTGTCGTAGCTGAGATAGACGGTCTCCGGCATCGCCATTGTGACCCCGGCATCGAAGGCGCGCTCTCTCAGCCGACGCTGCATGACGGCCTCGGCGCGGGCGAGCTCGGCGCGCGAGTTGACGCCGAGCGCCTCTTCCTCCCGCACCTCGACCAGCGCGGTCTCCAGCCCGTCCGCCCGCGCAAGCGCCACGATGTCGGTCAGGTAGAACTCGCCCTTGGCATTGTCGTTGCCCACCCGGTCGAGCAGCGGGAAAAGCCGGCGGCCGTCCACCGCCATGACGCCCGCATTGCAGACCGGGAGCGCCTGCGCCTCCGGCCCGGCGTCGCGCCATTCCACGACCGCTTCCGGCCGGCCCGCCCCGTCGAGCGCCACCCGCCCGTATTCGTTGGCGCCGGCAGGACGCATCCCCAGCACGGCGACGGCCGCCCCGCCGTCCACCGCATCGGCAAGCGCCTGCATCGTCTCCGCCCGGATGAGCGGCGTGTCCGCGAACAGCACCAGCACCGCGCCCTCGAAGCCGCCAAGCGCCCCGCGCGCCGCCATCACGGCATGGCCGGTGCCGAGCTGCTCCGCCTGCAGGACCGCCTCCGCCGGCGCGGCCGCCGCTGCCACCTCGTCCATGCCGGGCCCCGTCACGCAGACGATCCGCTCCGGTGCAAGACCGCCCAGCGTGTCGACCACATGGGCGACCATTGGCCGGCCCGCGACCTCATGCAGCGCCTTCGGCATCGACGAGCGCATCCGTTCGCCCCTGCCTGCCGCCAGCACCACCGCCGCCAGCGCCTGCCGCGCCATGTCCTTGCCTCCTGCCGGGAACCCCAGCCGAAACCTATGCGAAATTCGTTGCGGCGCAATCGGCGGCGGTTCAAGCTTTGTTGCGGGTTATGACAATCGACACCGTCATCTTCGATCTCGACGGCACGCTGGTGGACAGCGCTGCGGACATCGCGTTTGCGGCGAATGCGGTGCTGGCGGGCGAGGGCCTCGCCCCGGTCACGAGCGAGGAAGCCGCGCGCCTCATCGGCGACGGCGCCCGCAAGTCCGTCGAGCGCGCCTTTGCGCTGCGCGGCGGACCGATGGACGGGGACTCACTCGACCGGGGCGAACGCGCCTTCGTGACGGCCTATGTCGATCCGGCCCAGCCCGTCCTCGGGCGGCTGTATCCGGGCGTCGGGGAAACGCTGGCGCGACTGGCGGCGGCGGGCCTCAGGCTCGGTGTGTGCACCAACAAGCCGCAGGCGGCCGCCGACCGCACGCTCTCCGCGCTCGGCGTCCGGGAGCGGTTCCGGGTGCTGGTCGGCGGCGATTGCACGCCGTTCTGCAAGCCCGATCCGCGCCATCTGCTCGCCTGCCTGGAGCCGCTCGGCAGCCGGCCCGCATCCGCCGCCATGGTGGGCGATTCCACGAATGACGAGGAGGCGGCGCGGGGCGCGGGGGCGCTGTTCGTCGGCGTCGGCTACGGCTATGGCCGGCCCTGCGGCGCAGCGCCTCTGCTGGAACGCTTTTCGGACATCCCCCGGGCGCTCGGCCTCTGAACCCTTCCCGCCACCCGACAAGGACCGCTCCCTCATGGCTTACGACTATGTCTCCGTCCGGCGCGAGGGCCGCGTCGCGACCGTCACCTTCGACCGAGGCAACCGGCTGAACCCGCTGTCGCTCCAGGCGGTCGAGGAGCTGACCGATGCGGCGCTCGGCTTCCGGGACGACCTCGAAACCTCCGCCATCGTGCTGCGCACGCCGGACGGCAGCGGCTTTTCCGCCGGGCGCGACCTCGCGGACCCGGCGATGGCGCTGCGCCGCGACAAGCCGATGCTCGCCCGGCGCCATGCGGCCGGGGCCGGCAAGCGCCTCTGCGCCGCGTGGGAAGGGCTGGAGCAATTCACCATTGCCGCGATAGAGCGGTTCGCCATCGGCGGCGGGCTCGCACTTGCAGCCGCGTTCGATCTTCGCGTGATGGGCCGGGGGGCGCATTTCCGCGCGCCGGAGGTGGCGCTCGGCCTTTCCATGAGCTGGGGCACGATCCCGCGCCTCGTCGCGCTTGTGGGCCCGGCCCGCACCAAGCAGATCCTCTGCCTCGGCAATGACCGCATCGGATCGGCGGAAGCGCTCGCCTGGGGGCTGGCGCAGGAGGTGGTGGAGGACGGCGGGGCGGCGGCCCGCGCGCTCGAACTCGCCGCCCGCGCCGCCGCCATGCCGCCCGTGCCGCTGCGCATGACCAAGACCACCGTGAACGCCATCGCCGGCGCGCTCGCCGGGGCCGCCATCCATATGGACACGGAGGAGGTCATGCTAACGGAACTCACCGAAGATTTCGCCGAGGGCGTCGCCGCCTTCCGCGAATCGCGCCCGGCGAACTTCCGGGGGGCGTAAGCGGCGGCGCCTCTCGGGGGGGTGGGGGTGGGGGGCGCTGGCGAGGATTGCCGGCAACGCCGGTGGAATGCTAACACTGCGAAGGATACGCCAGCCGAGGCCGGCCATGCCGCCGTCGAAGATTTCCGGACCCTCGAAGCGCCCCGCGCGCCCGCTCGCGCTGGCAGGGTGCGAGCCCTTCGCCAGGGGCAAGAGGCGGCATTGTTACGTCCATCCCGACGATCCCGATCTATGCGTCAAGGTGGCGGCCGACGCCGGGGACGAGCGCTGTCTTCGCGAACAGGGACGGGATCTCAAGAGCTACAGGTGGCTGCGGTCGCTCGGGTCGGACTCGGTGTTCGACCGCATCCCGCCGATCGAGGGGGTCGTCGATACCGATCTCGGCGAGGGCATCGTCATGCGGCTCTACCGCGACCATGACGGCCGCATATCGCGCAATCTCGCCCAGATCATCGTGGAACGCGGCCTGACGCCGCCCCTGATCCGCGAGATCGACGCGCTGAAACGGTGGCTGCTGAAAGAGCGCCTGCTGACCCGGGATACCGCGCCCTACAATGTCGTGGCCGTGCGTTCGGCAGACAGCCGCTGGCAGCTGATGATCATCGAGGGCTGGGCGAATCTCAGATACCGGTGGCTGACATGGCTCCATCCCGCGATGAAGGACCGCCTGATTGCCCGCCAGATAGGCAAGTTCGACCGGCGCGTTTCCAGACTGGTGGAGCGTCGAACCCCGAACCAGACGCAATGAAGCCCCTTCGAAGCCTGCAGGCGCGGATATTAGCCTGCCTGGGGTCTTTCTCAAGGGCCGGCACGAGACGCCGGTCGCTGGAAAGAGAAGGGGATTACAAAGACAGGTTGACGGGGGAGACCAACGACATTTCTTCCGTCATGCCTCGACGCCCCCTCCGTCATACCCGGACTTGTTCCGGGTATCCATGCGGCCGTCCGGCGGCAGCGGTGGAGGGAGATACCCGGAACAAGTCCGGGTATGACGTTGGAGAGAAGGCGCCAAGCCTCGCAAACCTGTCGTCAACCTGTCTATACAAGCCCCAAAGAGAACTTCGACACGGCGGGTATGCGGCAGGGATGCCCCGCCGTAGTATCGGCGAACGTTGAAGATATCCAAGCCCGCGGCGCTTCCCGCACACCCCCTTGCCCTGGCCGGACAGGAACCGTTCGCGAGGGGCACCAAGCGGCATTGCTATGTCCACCCCGACGACCCCGATCTGTGCGTCAAGGTGGCGGCCCGCGCCGATGAGGACTGTCTTCGCCAGCAAAGATGGGACCTGGAGGATTGCGAGCGGCTGAGGGCGCGCGGGACGGACTCGGTGTTCGAGCGCATCCCGGCGATCACGGACGTCGTCGACACCGATCTGGGCCGGGGCATCGTCATGCGGTTGTACCGGGACCATGACGGCCGCATATCCCGCAATCTGTCCGGGGTTATCCGGGAACACGGCCTGACGCCGTCCCTGGTCCGGGCGATCGACGGGATGAAGCGCTGGCTGCGGAGCGAGCGCGTGCTGACCAGGGACACGGCCCCCTACAATGTGGTGGCCGTGCGTTCGGGCGGCGGCTGGACGCTGATGATTATCGAGGGCTGGGAGAACCGCAAATACCGGTGGCTGGCGTCGCTGCATCCTTTCGTCAAGGACCGGCTGATCGCCCGCCAGCTGCGCAAGTTCGACCGGCGGGTGTCGCGCGCGGCGGCGGCGTCCGAGGCCGGTTCCCGGTCGCGGGCGCCGCCATGACGCCATCCCGGGCCAGAAACGGGCTGGAGGGCAGGACCGTGCTCCAGGTGCTGCCGGCGCTCGAGGCGGGCGGCGCCGAACTCGGCACGCTGGACATTGCCGCCGCCTTGCGCGACGCCGGCGCGCGCGTGCTGGTGGCCTCGTCGGGCGGTCGGTTGGCCGCGGGCCTCGGCGCCGGTCATGTGCGCCTGCCTGTCGACACCAAAAACCCCGTCGGGCTCTGGCGGAATACGGGCCGGCTCGAAGCCCTGATCGCCCGGGAAGGCGTAAGCCTCGTCCATGCCCACTCGCGTGCGCCGGCGTGGAGCGCCCGCGCGGCGGCCCGGCGCGCGGGGACGCCGTTCGTCACGACCGTCCACGGCGCCTACAGCGCCGGCAGCGCCGCCAAACGCGCCTGGAACCGCATCATGGCCCGCGGCGACCGCGTGATCGCCGTTTCCGGTTTTATCGCGGCGCATGTGAAGGAAGTTTACGGCTGCCCGGAGGCTCGCCTGCGCGTGGTGCATCAGGGCATCGACCCGGCGGCGTTCGATCCCGCCGCCGTCCCGCCGCGCGAGAGGATGGTGTTGCGCGCGGAATGGGCCGTCCCGGAAGAGGCGCGGGTCGTGCTGCTGCCGGGGCGGCTCACCCGGCTCAAGGGCCACGGCGTGCTGATCGAGGCGATGCGGTTGCTCGCAGACCCGAAGCTCGTCGCCGTGTTCGCCGGTTCCGACCGGGACCGCGGCGCCTACCGGCGGGAACTCGAAGCGCTGGCGCGCGGCCTTCCGGTGCGCTTCGCCGGTCATATCGACGACGTGGCGGCCGCCTATGCGGCAAGCGATGTCGTCATTTCCGCTTCCGTCCGTCCGGAGTCGTTCGGGCGGGTGCTGGCGGAGGCGGGCGCAATGGGTCTGCCGGTCGTCTCCAGCGATCTAGGCGCCGCGCGCGAGATCGTCCGTCACGGCGAAACCGGATGGCTGGTCCCGCCGGGCGATCCGGCCGCGCTCGCCGGGGGCATCCGCGAGGCGCTCCTGGCCGCCGGTCCCGCTCTCGCAGCCAGGGCGCGGGCGCATGTCCTCGCCCGTTTCACGCGGGAGCTGATGTGCGCGAAGACGCTCGCGGTCTATCGGGAACTGCTCTGATACCGGCGGGCGAAAGCCCGGCGAAGACCCGTCACGCCGAGAGAGCCCCCACCCGACCTCCCCCGCAAGCGGGGGAGGAGAAGAGCCGCCGTGTTCGGAAGAAAGCCCTCTCCCGCTTGCGGGAGAGGGTTGGGTGAGGGGCCGCTTGCGCGCCAGCGCAAGCGGCGGGCGGGGCGGCGCGGCAGGGGCGCCGCGCCTACGCCTTCGCCCCGGCCAGGACTGCGGCGATCAGCCTGTCGTATCCCTCCACGGTCCTTTCCAGGGAGAACCGGGCGGCGCGGGCGCTGAGGGCCGCCTTGTCGGCCGGGCGGGCGAGCGCCCGCAGCATCGCTTCCGCCAGCCTCTCCGGGTCGCCCATCGGCGCGAGCAGGTCGGGGTCCTCCAGAATTTCCAGCGAACCGGCGCAGTCCGTCGAGACGGCGGGGCAGCCGCAGGTCAGTGCTTCGACCAGCACATTGCTCAGGCCTTCCTGCCGTGACGACAGCACGAACAGCCGGGACCGGGCCATGAAAGCCCAGGGGTTGTCGGCCCATCCCGGCAGCGACACGCGGTCCTCGAGGCCGAGCGCGCGGACCTGGCTTTCCAGTTCCGCGCGGCCGAAGCCCTCGCCCAGGATCAGCAGCCGGCAGGGATGCGCGGCGGACACGCGGTGGAACGCCTCGATCAGGGTCGGGAAGTCCTTTTGCGGCGTGAGCCGCCCGACGCCCAGCACGACGGGCGGGCCGCCGTCCCGGAACCACGGATGGTCCGGCTCGGCCTCGGCATGCCGGGCGATCTCCGGTGCGAAGGCCGGATTGTGGATCGTCGCGATTCCCACCTCCGACGACGCCTCGACAAGAGCGGCGATGTTCTCCGACACGCCGCGGGACACCGCCACGAGGCGGGCGGCCATCGGGAACAGCAACCGGCGGCGCCGGGTCGATTTCGCGCCCGCCTCGTCGGCGCCGCGCAGGATCGGGACGATCGGCGGGGGAGAAGACACGAGGCGCGCGGCGAAAAACGCCGCATATTCCGCCGACGCCAGGTTGGCGAAGACGATGTCCGGCCGTTCGCGCTCGAAATAGCGGGCGAGGCGCAGCGCATGACCGAACGAGGCCGGGCGCACCAGCACCCGGGCGGCGGCCCCGAACTCGCGAACCAGGCCGGCCGCGAAGCCCGCCAGGCGGAAAGGCGACGCCAGCCCGGACCGCCAGAGCGTTCCTTGCGGGACATCGCTTCGGGCGCGCCGCATCCACCCGAAACGGCTGCACAGCACGATCAGCCGCGCCGTCCGGGGCAACTCCCCGGGGTAAATGAATGTCGGCGAGAAGACCACGATATCCACGTCGTGCCCCCGTTTCGCCAGCCCGCCGGCGGTCCTGAACACGCTCCGCTCCGCCCCGCCGCCCTTGAGCTTCTGGATGAGCATCGTGATGTGGGCCATGATGAGCTTACCGTATGTATTTGCGGCGCAGCAGGGCTCGTGCGCTCAGTCTGGCAGACGTCCGGGGTCGCGCGTTCCATAGGTCACGATCCGGCCGTGCTCGCGCGTTCGCACGGCAAAGCCGGCGTCCCGAAGCAATGTTTCGCAGGCGTCGCTCGTCCGGCCGCCCTGGCGCTCGGGGCCGGTGTCGATGGCGATGCGAGCCGTTCGCCGCAGGAGTTCCCGCCCGCCCTCAAGCACTTCCGGCTCCGCGCCTGTAATGCTTCCGTTCTCAGGTGATGGATGGTGATTTCAGCGATTGAGCGTTCG
>JAPOZD010000172.1 GCA_026706245.1 Alphaproteobacteria bacterium | reverse complement strand
GTCGACGCAGTTGCGCACTTCGTCCGTGAACGGGAAACCGCGGATGCGCAAAGTGTCCATTTCGACGCCATCCTCGGCCAGCCGGTCCATGGCTTCCGGAATGGGCAACGCCGTCGTCCCGTAGAACATGATCCCCACGCCGCGTCCCTCATCCTCGACCACCGGGGCCGGCACAAGCTTGCGCGCGGTCTCCCACTTTTTGAGCAGGCGATCCATGTTGGCACTGTACGCCTCAGGCGCCTCGGTATAGGCAGCGTATTCATCCCGGGACGTGCCCCGGGTGAAGAAGGCACCCTTCTCGGGATGCGTGCCGGGAAGCGTGCGGTAGCCGATGCCGTCGCCGTCGACGTCGAGGTACCGACCGAAGGACTCTATCTTGTCCAAGTCGTCCGCGGTGAGCACCTTGCCCCGGTCGAGCCGGCGTTCGTCGTCCCAGGTGAAGGGATCGGCCATGTTGTCGTTCATGCCGAGTTCGAGGTCCGACATCACCAGGATGGGCGTCTGCAGCCGGTCGGCGAGGTCGAGCGCCGCCACCGCGAACTCGAAACACTCGTTGGGAGTCGACGGAAACAGCAGTGGATGCCGGGTGTCGCCGTGGGATGCGTAGGCTGCCGAGAGCAGGTCGCCCTGCTGGGTACGGGTCGGCATGCCGGTGGAGGGACCGGTACGCTGGATGTCCCAAAGCACGGCCGGGATCTCGGCGAAATAGGCGAGTCCCAGGAACTCGGTCATCAGCGAAAGACCCGGGCCGCTGGTGGCGGTGAACGCCCGGGCGCCGTTCCAGCCGGCGCCGATGACGATGCCCATCGCCGCCAGCTCGTCCTCCGCCTGGATGATCGCGAAGTTGCGTTCGCCGTTCTCGCCCACGCGCAGCCGGTTGCAGTACTGTTCGAACGCCTCCGCCAGGGACGTCGACGGCGTGATCGGGTACCAGGCACACACCGTGGCCCCGCCGTAGATGGCACCGATCGCGGCGGCCGCATTGCCGTCGACGAGGATCTTGTCGCTGGCCCCGTTCGAGTAGCGCACCTGGACCGGCAGGGGACAGTCGAGGTAGTCGAGGACATAGTTGCGACCGATCTCCAAGGCGTGGATGTTGGGCGCGATCAGGTCGTCCTTGCCCTTGTACTGGGCCGACACCATTCCGGTGATGACGTCGAAGTCGATGTTGATGAGCGCCGACAGCGCGCCGAGATAGACGATGTTCTTGAACAGCGCGCGGTGCTTGGGATTCGGGAACTCGGGCAGAACGAGCTGCGAGATCGGGACCCCGACGAGGTTGATGTCCGACCGGCGCAGACGAACGGCGAGTTCCTTGGAGTTGTCGTAGAGCAGATAGCCGCCCGGAACGATGGACTCGATGTCCTCGGCGAAGGTCTCGGCGTTCATGGCCACCATGATGTCGATGCCCTCGCGCCGCCCCGCGTAGCCCTTCTCCGAAACGCGAACTTCGAACCAGGTGGGCAGTCCCTCTATGTTGGACGGGAAGATGTTGCGGGTCGCGACCGGGATGCCCATGCGGAACAACGCATTGGCGAACATGCCGTTGGCCGAGGCCGAGCCCGAGCCGTTGACGTTCGCGAACCGGATCACGAAGTCGTTGTAGGACGTTGGCCTGTTCACGCCGGTCGCCGCCGGTTCCCCCTCAGGCACGACGCGTGTTCCTTTGTCGGTCACGGGTCACCCTGCCGCGTAGGAACCCAATTGCGGCGTGTGGATGACGGACTTCTGCATATCCCAGGCATTGGTGGGGCAGCGCTCCGCGCACAACCCGCAGTGCAGGCAGACGTCCTCGTCCTTGGCCATGATCCGCCCGGTGGGAAGTTCCTCGGACACGTAGATGTCCTGCTCGTCGTTCTCGGCCGGCGCCATCAGCGACGAGCGCAACTCGGACTCTTCGGCGTTCGGGGTGAACGTGATGCAGTCCATGGGGCAGATGTCGACGCAGGCATCGCACTCGATGCACAGCCGGTCGGTGAACACCGTCTGCACGTCGCAGTTCAGGCAGCGCTGCGCCTCCCGGGCGCCGAGGCGCCTGTCGAAGCCGAGTTCCACCTCGATCTTGATGTTGCCGAGCGACTGCTTCTTGTTCGCATGAGGCACCAGGTAGCGGGCGGAGGGGTCGTGCTCCGCATCGTAGCTCCATTCGTGCAGGCCCATCTTGGTGCTGACGAGGTTGACGCCTTCCGGCGGGCGGTCTGCCTTGAGGTCCTTGCCCTGGCAGAGCAGGTGGATGGAGATCGCCGCCTGGTGGGCGTGCGCCGACGCCCAGATGATGTTCTCGGGCCCGAAGGCGCTGTCGCCGCCGAAAAACACCTTGGGATGGGTGGACTGCAGGGTCACCTCGTCGAGCAGCGGGCAGTCCCACTTGTCGAACTGGATGCCGGCGTCGCGCTCGATCCAGGGGCAATGGTTTTCCTGGCCGATGGCCATGAGAATCTTGTCGGCTTCCAGAAAAACGTCCGGCTCGCCGCTCGGCACGTACTTGAGGCGCCCGTTCTCCCCCTCCACCGGCTTGACGCAACCGAAAACCACGCCCTTGAGCTTGCCGTTCTCGTGCACGAACTCCTTGGGCGGCCGGTTATTGACAATGGGAATGCCCTCGCGCATGGCGTCTTCCTTTTCCCACTCCGACGCCTTCATCACCTCGAACGCCGAACGCACCACCACGGTGACGTTTTCGGCGCCGAGGCGTTTTGACGTGCGGCAGCAGTCCATGGCCGTGTTGCCGCCGCCCATGACGATGACCTTGCCCGCGATGGAATTCCTGTGGCCGAAGGCGACGCTCGCCAGCCAGTCGATGCCGATGTGGATGTGCTCGTCGACTTCCGCGCGCCCCGGCAGGTCGAGATCACGCCCGCGCGGCGCGCCGGTGCCCACGAAGTAGGCGTCGTAGTCCAGGGCCAGCATGTCCTTCATGCTGGTGATCTCGTAGCCGAAGTGGCATTTCACGCCCATGTCGAGGATGAGGTCGACATCCTCTTCGAGCACGTCCGCGGGCAGCCGGAACGCCGGGATCTGGCTGCGCATCATGCCGCCGCCGGCCGGGTCTTTCTCGAACATGTGCACTTCGTAGCCGAGCGGCAGCAGGTCGCGCGCCACCGCCAGGGATGCCGGCCCGGAACCCAGGAGCGCGATGCGCTTGCCGTTCTTCCTGGTGGGCACGGGCGGCATGTAGGGAGTAATGTCGCCCTTGTGGTCTGCCGCCACCCGTTTCAGCCGGCAGATGGCCACCGGTTTCTCTTCGGTGCGCACGCGCCGGCAGGCGGGTTCGCAGGGCCGGTCGCAGGTGCGGCCCAGAATGCCCGGGAAGACGTTGCTGTCCCAGTTGAGCATGTAGGCTTCGGTGTAGCGTTCCTGGGCGATCAGGCGGATGTATTCCGGCACGGGGGTGTGCGCGGGGCAGGCCCACTGGCAGTCAACCACCTTGTGGAAATAGTTCGGGTCCAGGATGTTGGTCGGCTTCATGACGGCTCTGGCAGGCTTTCGGTCGCGGCAATTCCGGCCGGTCGCCCGCGCCACTGTTTCGCACACGCGTTCGCGAGCGGCACTTTACCGGTTTGCCGCTCGTTTAGGAAGCGTTGTCGCCGCGCAACTCCTTGATTTAGCAGCCTCGCTAGAGTGCGCGATCGCGGGTAGAATACGCCGCTCGCCCAGCGCAGCCGTCCGATCGTTCATGGATTCCCGCCTCGCCGAAAAACTCCCCACAGAGCCCGGCCAGCGTCTGACCTGGGACAACGTCTTTGGCGCCGCCGGAGGGTATCTGGCGGCACAGGTGGCCGCGGCGCACGGCTCGCTGGTACTCATCGTCGCCAACGATGCGGAGGACGCGGTTCGCTGGCAGGAAGAAGTGGCTTTTTTCTCAGCCGACGGGGGCGATGGGGTCGTCCACTTTCCGGACTGGGAGACGCTGCCGTACGACGTCTTTTCCCCCCATCCGGACATCGTTTCCGAGCGGCTCGCAACGCTCCGCTCCCTGGGGCGGCTGCGCCGGGGCGTACTGATCGTTTCCGTCACCGCCCTGATGCAGCGCCTGACGCCCCCCGAGTACGTGGCGTCGCAATCGTTCGAACTGGCTGCCGGCGACGTATTCGATACCCACACCGAACGCGCGCGGCTGGAAGCCGCCGGCTACACCGCCGTGGAAACGGTTGAAAACCGGGGCGAGTTCGCCGTTCGCGGCTCCCTCATGGATATCTTTCCGGCGGGCGCCGGGGCCCCGATCCGCATCGACATGCTCGATGACGAGATCGAATCGCTGCGCCTGTTCGACCCGGATACCCAGCGCACCGTCGAACGGTTGCCCGCCATACGCATGCTGCCGGCCAAGGAGTTCCCCCTCGACGATGCCGCCATCGCCCGTTTCCGCAATCGCTGGCACGAGACATTCGATGTGGACGTGCGCACGTGCAGCGTCTACAAGGACGTTTCCGCCGGTATACCCCCGGGCGGCATCGAATACTACCTGCCCCTGTTCTTCGACGGCCTGGCAACCCTGTTCGACTATCTGCCACAGGGCACGCTGGCGATGCATCGCTCGAACCTCGGCGATGCCGCCGGGCACTTCAGGAAAGACATCGAGAGCCGCTACGAAAGCCTCGCCTACGACATCGAGCGCCCCATCCTCCGGCCCGACGCCCTGTTCATGGCTCCGGATCGCCTGCATGAGCGGCTTCGCGCTTTTCCGCGCATCTCGCTCCGCGAGCGGCAAAGGCCCGGAACGCGCCGCCGCTCGCGGATGCTGCCAAACCTCGAAGCCAACGCGAGGCTGAGGCAGCCGGCGCAATCGATCGTCGATTTCATGGCCGCCAACCGGTCCGCGCGCTTCCTGTTCACGGCCGAGACCGCCGGGCGCCGGGAAGTGCTGTCCGAATTCCTGGACCGGGCCGGAATCCGCGCGGAGGGCTTCCCGGGCCTGTCGGACTTTCTGGCGGGCGACGCACCGTGCGGCATCGCCACCGCACCCCTGCACCAGGGGCTCTGGGCCGACGGGCTGATACTCGTCACGGAGAGCCAGATCTTCGGCCACCGGCCCACCGGCGAGCGGGTGAGCGGCGCCCGGGTGGTCGACCCGGACCAGATCGTCCGCGACCTCTCGGAACTCTCCTCCGGCGCCCCCGTCGTCCATCTGGAGCACGGCATCGGCCGCTACCTGGGCCTGCAGACGCTGAGCGTCGACGGCTACGCCAGCGAATTCCTGACACTGGAGTACGCCGGCGGCGACAAGCTGTACGTGCCGGTCACCTCCCTGCACCTCATCACGCGCTACACCGGCGCCGGCGACGACGCCGCGCCGCTGCACCGGCTCGGTTCGGACCAGTGGGAAAAGGCCAAGCGCCGCGCCGCCGCCAAGGCCGTGGACGTGGCCGCCGAACTGCTGAACATCCACGCCCGCCGGGCCGCCCGGGAGTCGGTCCCCCTGGCGTTCGATCATGACGAGTACCGCCGCTTCGCGCACCAGTTTCCCTTCGAACTGACGGAAGACCAGGCGCGGGCCATCGACGCCGTGGTCGACGACCTGGCCTCCGAGAAGGCAACCGACCGGCTGGTGTGCGGCGATGTGGGGTTCGGCAAGACAGAGGTTGCCATGCGCGCCGCGTTCGCCACCGTGCTGGCCGGCAAACAGGTGGTCGTGCTGGTGCCGACGACGCTGCTCGCCCAGCAGCACCTCGACACCTTCGCAGACCGGTTCGCCGACTGGCCCGTGCAGATCGAGGCGGTCTCCCGGCTGCGCACCGACCGCGAGACGGAGGCCATTCGCGAGCGCATGCAAAACGGCCGGCTCGACATCCTCATCGGCACGCACAAGCTCCTCGGGCCGTCGTTCCGTTTCGACGATCTCGGCCTGGTGGTCATCGACGAGGAACACCGCTTCGGGGTCCGCCAGAAGGAGCGGCTGAAGGCGCTGCGGGCGGAAGTTGACGTGATCACCCTCACCGCCACGCCCATTCCCCGCACATTGAACATGGCCATGAGCGGCATCCGGGATCTCTCCATCATCGCCACGCCGCCGGCCCGGCGCCTGTCAATCAAGACGTTCATCCAGGAGAAGCGCAACCACATCGTCCGTGAGGCGATCAACCGTGAACTGATGCGCGGCGGGCAGGTCTTCTACGTGCACAACGAGGTTCGCACCATCGAACGGGCTGCCGAACAGGTCGCCGAACTCGCGCCGGCCGCCCGCATCGGCATCGGCCACGGCCAGATGGCCAAGCGCTCGCTTGAGCAGGTCATGAAAGACTTCCACCAGCGCCAGCTCAACGTGCTGGTGTGCACGACCATCATCGAAAACGGCATCGACATCCCCAACGCCAACACCATCGTCATCGACCGGGCCGACAAGTTCGGGCTCGCCCAGCTTCACCAGTTGCGCGGCCGGGTGGGCCGTTCGCACCGCCAGGCGTACGCCTACCTGCTGACACCGCACCCGAGCGCCATGACCGCCGATTCCGTGAAGCGCCTGGAAGCGGTACAGGCAGCGGGCGACCTCGGCATCGGGTTCGCGCTGGCCACCCGCGACCTGGAGATCCGGGGCGCGGGCGAACTGCTCGGCGAAGAGCAGTCCGGCCAGATCGAGTCCATCGGCTTCTCGCTCTACATGGAACTGCTGCGCCGGGCGGTGAGCGCCATTCAGGCCGGCCAGGTCCCCAACCTCGATGCGCCGCTCGAGCCGGTCGGCCAGGAAGTAAACCTGCACTGCTCCACGCTGATCCCCGAAGACTACCTGCCCGACGTCCACACCCGGCTACTGATGTACAAGCGTATCGCCAACGCCGCCGTGGCTGCCGACCTCGAAGCCCTGCAGGTGGAAATGATCGACCGGTTCGGGCTGCTGCCCGTACCGCTCAGGCAACTGTTCCGCGTGACCGAGCTCAAGCTCAGGCTGAACCGGCTCGGCATCGTGAAATTCGATCTGGGCGAACGGGGCGGCCTGGTGACGGTGGGCGAGAACACGATCATCGACCCCTCCGCAGTCGTCGCCCTGGTGCGGCGGGAACCCGCTGCCTATCGAATGGACGGCGCTTCCCGGTTGCGCGTCGTCAAGGCGCTGCCAGACCTGAAGGACCGTTTCGCATTCGCCGAGCAACTGCTTGAGGCGCTGGCGCCGGGGGAAGCCTTCAGCGGGCATCTCGCCGCCGGTGGATGATGGTCGCCGGCCGAGGCCCACATCGCGAGGGGTACCGCGCACGCCGACGGCATCGCTACCGGCTCATGGTTGCCGGCGCACTCTGCGCCCTGGCATCCGCGGTGCCGGCACGGGCCGACGATCGCCTGGATGCATTGACCGAAAGCTGGTTCTCCATCGAGGCGATTATCTTCCAGCGGGCCGAAACTTCGACGGCAGACGGCCCGGAACACCTGTACCGCACAGATTCCCGAAGCGTTCCGGCCGGCATCCGGTCGATTGCCGCCGATGCGCCGGGCAGCGCTTACCGCCTCAGCCCCCTGTCTGCCGCGACCCTCCGGTTTCCCACCCTGTCGCTCGATTGCCCCTGGGCGCAGGACGCTTCCCCTTAT
>JAPOZD010000386.1 GCA_026706245.1 Alphaproteobacteria bacterium | reverse complement strand
GAGCGTCAGCGCCTGCCTCACGCGCTTGTCCTGGAAGAGCGGCTTGGTCTGGTTGGCTGCGTAGCCGAACGTGCAGTTCCACGCGCTCTCCTGCACGGTGATGCCGTCGCCGAGCGCCTTGACGAGATCGTCACGGGACTTCGGCGGGAAGCTGCGGAACTCGATGTCGGCCCTGCCGCCGCGGATCGCCTGGAGGCGAACCGACATCTTCGGCGCGGAGATCGCCTTGTAGCCATCGAGATAGGGCTTGCCCTCATGGTGATAGCCGTCATACCGCTTGCCGGTAACATGCGAGCCGGGCTGGTGCTCGACAAACATGAAGGCGCCGGTGCCGTTGATGTTCTTCTGGTGCCATGTCATGCCGTCTTCGCGCTCGAGGTCCTTCTTCGCGTAAATGAAGTTGAACGGGGTCGCGATGAGCGGAATGAAGCCGGGCGAAGCATGTTTCAGGTCGAACTGGACCGTGAAGTCGTCCGGCGCCGAAATCTTGTCGATGGCGGCGAAGAAGCTGACGCGGGTGCTGAGAATGCCCTCCGGCGGGAAGACGATCTTGTTGTAGGTCGCCACGACGTCGTGCGCCGTCAGCGGCGTGCCGTCGTGGAACTTCACGCCCTGCTGGATCTTGAAGGTGTAGGTCTTGCCCTCGTTGGTCGGCTCGGGCAGGTCGCCTTCGCAAAGGTCGCAGATGAAGTCCGTCGTCGACTGCGGATTTTCCGGGTTGATCCGGATCAGCAGGCTGTAAAACGGCCGGATCGGATGGATCATGCCGAAGGTCGACTCCCGGTGCCCGTCATATGACGGGATCTTGGAGCCGACGACGATGCGCAGAACGCCGCCCCTCTTCGGCTCTTCCGCCGACGCCGCCACGACGCCGCCAGCCGCAACGGCCGCGCCGAGACCGGCCGCCAGAGCCAGTCTGGTGAAACTCGTTTTCATGGCAGACACGCTACCTCCCTGTTTAGCGGGCCCCGTTCAGAGGCCCGGCTGCGTGGCGGGCGCCGTAACGCCCCCTTTTCCGCCCTTGCGCCCTGGCGCACTCCCGGACGGCGTCTCGTTGCTACACCTCCGTGCAGGCAACCCAGTGGCCCGGCTTGACCTCGCGGAAAGCCGGGACCGCGTTCGGGCATCCCTCCGCCACGATATCGCAGCGCGGATGGAATACGCAGCCCGAAGGCGGATTGATGGGGCTCGGAATCTCGCCCTTGATGACCTGGTGCGCGCGGGCCTGCTCGACCACCGGATCGGGGATCGGAACCGCCTCCAGCAGCGCCCTGGTGTAGGGATGCATCGGGTTGTCGAACAGCTCGTCCGTCTCCGCGAGTTCGACCATCTTGCCGAGATACATCACCGCGACCCGGTGGCAGATATGGCGCACCACCGAAAGGTCGTGGCTAATGAAGAGGTAGGTCAGGTCGAACTGGTCGCGCAGGTCTTCCAGCAGGTTGATGACCTGCGCCTGAATCGACACGTCGAGCGCCGACACCGGCTCGTCGCAGACGATGAAATCCGGCTCCAGCCCGAGCGCCCGCGCAATGCCCACGCGCTGGCGCTGGCCGCCCGACATCTCGTGCGGGTAACGGTCCGCGAAAGCCGGGTTGAGGCCGCAGACCGCCAGCAGTTCGCGCACCCGGTCTTCGCGTTTCGCCTTGTCGGGGATCAGGCCGTGGACCCGGATCGGCTCGCCGATGATCTCGCCGATCTTGAGGCGCGGATTGAGCGAGCTGTAAGGGTCCTGGAAAATCACCTGGATGCGCCGCCGCATGGAGCGGAGCGCCTCGCCCCGGAGCCCGCCCAGTTCCTGTCCCTCGAAGGTGATGGAGCCCGCCGTCGGCCGCTCCAATTGCAGAATGCAGCGCCCGGTAGTGGTCTTGCCGCAGCCGGACTCGCCGACCAGGCCCAAGGTTTCGCCCCGGCGGATTTCAAAATCGATGCCGTCCACCGCCTTCACGTGCGCGACGACCCGACGCATGACGATGCCTTCCGTCACTGGAAAATGCATCCTGAGGCCGTTCACCGAGATCAGCACGTCCTCGGATACGGTCCCCCGGTGGCTCGCCTGGGTGGCAATGTCGTTCATGCGACCTGCTCCAGCCCGGCGGCGATCTCCTGCGAGCGGAAGCAGGCGGCCCGGTGCCCTTCGCCCACATGCTCCAGTTCGGGAAACGCCTGGGCGCATTGCTCCTGCGCATAGCGGCAGCGCGGGCGGAAGGAGCAGCTTCCGTCAAGGCGCGTCAGGTCCGGCGGCTGGCCTTCGACGGGGTCCAGCTTGGCGGAGCGCTGCTGGTCCACGCGCGGCACGGAGTTGAGCAGGGCCAGCGTATAGGGATGGCGCGGCCGGTGATAGACGTCCTCGGCGCTGCCCTCCTCGATGATCCTGCCCGCATACATCACATTCACCCGGTCGGCGTAGCGGGCCACCACGCCGAGATTGTGGGTGATGATAATCATCGCCACGCCCAGCTCGCGGGTCAGGTTTTTCATCAGTTCCAGAATCTGGGCCTGGATCGTGACGTCGAGCGCCGTCGTCGGCTCGTCTGCGATAATCAGCTTGGGCTCGCAGGCGAGCGCCATTGCGATCATCACGCGCTGGCGCATCCCGCCCGAAAGGTGGTGCGGATACTGGTTCAGCCGGCGCGGCGGATCGGAAATGCCCACCATTTCCATCAGTTCGAGCGAACGCGACGCCGCCCTCTCCTCGCTATAGCCGAGATGGTGGATGACGGTCTCGGTCAACTGCGTGCCGATGGACAGCACGGGATTGAGCGAGGTCATCGGCTCCTGGAAGATCATGCCGATATGGCGGCCGCGGACATCGCGTATCTCGCTGTCGGAAAGTTCCAGCAGGTTGCGGCCCATGAAGCCTATGCGCCCGCCGACAATCTTGCCCGGCGGATCCGCCACGAGCCGCAGGATCGACAGCGCCGAGACCGACTTGCCGCAGCCGGACTCGCCGACCACCGCGACCGTCTCGCCTTCTTCCACCGTATAGGAAATGCCGTCCACGGCGAGAACCGTCCCCGCCGATGTGAAGAACTGGGTCTTCAAATCGTCAATTTCGAGAAGAGCCACTCAACCTCCCGACCTGTCCCGGAGCGACGCCCCACGCTCGAACGGCGGACCGTATGCATAGCATTCTGCCTTGTCAATCGCGCCTCCTGCGGCCCATGGTGGCAGCGATGCGGGTCTGTCTTTGCAACGATCTTTCGGCGGAGGCCGTCGAGGGCGCGCTTGGCGCCGGCGCGCGCCGGGTGGCGGAGGTTTTCCGCCGCAACGCCTGCGCGCCCGTCTGCGGCCGTTGCGTCGAGGCGATCCGCACCATGCTCGACCGCGCAACGGAGGACGATGAGGAATGAGCGCTGAAGCCCGGGAGGTAGGCCCCAACCGGTTCCGCGAAAGTTACGGCCGCTATTTCGAGGATTTCGCCGTCGGCCACATCTATGAGCACCGGCCGGGGCGCACGATCACCGAAAGCGACAATACCTGGTTCACCCTGTTGACCATGAACCAGCACCCGATCCATTTCGACAGGGAATATGCCCGCCACAGCGAGTTCGGCCGGCCGCTCGTCAACTCCACCTTCACCTTGGCGCTGGTGGCCGGCATGTCGGTATCCGACACGAGCCAGAAAGCCGTCGCCAATCTCGGCTGGACGGATATCGCGCTCACCGCGCCGGTCTTCGTCGGCGACACGATCTATGCGGAGTCCGAAGTGCTGGAGAAGCGTGAGAGCCGCTCGCGCCCGACCCAGGGCATCGTGCGCATCGCAACCCGCGGCCTGAAGGCCGACGGCGCAGTCTTCATGAGCTTCGAGCGCAACATGTTGGTTCCAAAACGCGGCCATGCCGTCGATGACAAGGCGGGATACTGACGCCATGAACGCTCCTTCCCCCGACGACCTCGAGCTCGAAGCCGCCCTGCTCGACGCGGTGGACAAGTTCCTCGACCGCGACGTGCGCCCGCATGTGCTGGCGCTCGAGCACAGCGACACCTGGCCCGCCGACATCGTCGAGCGGATGAAGGAGCTCGGCCTGTTCGGCGCCATCATCCCCGAGGAATATGGCGGGCTCGGCCTCGGCGCCTCGACCTATGCGCGCATCGTGGAGCGGGTCTCGGCCGTGTGGATGTCGCTCTCCGGCATCTTCAACTCGCACCTCATCATGTCGGCGGCCGTGCTGCGCTTCGGCACGGAGGAGCAGAAGCGGACCTGGCTGCCGTGCTTCGCCTCCGGGGAGGTCCGGGGCGGCCTTGCGCTCACCGAGCCGAATTGCGGCACCGACCTGCAGGCGATCCGCACCGCCGCGCGGCGCGACGGCGGCGACTATGTCGTGAACGGCACCAAGATCTGGATTTCCAACGGCATCCACGGCTCCTGCTTCGCGCTGCTGGTCAAGACCGACCCCGAGGCGAGCCCGCGCCACCGGGGCATGAGCCTCTTCCTCGCCGAGAAAGGGCCGGGCTTCACCGTCAGCCGCAAGCTGGAAAAGCTCGGCTACAAGGGCATCGATTCCGCCGAACTCATCTTCGAGGACTACCGGATACCCGCCGACCGCCTGATCGGGCTGGAGGAAGGCAAGGGGCTGCGCCATGCGCTCGGCGGGCTGGAGCTCGGCCGCATCAATGTCGCAGCCCGCGGCGTCGGCGTCGCGCGCGCCGCCATGGAGGACGCGCTGCGCTACGCCCAGCAGCGCGAGACCTTCGGCCGGCCCATCGCGCAGCACCAGGCCATCCAGATCAAGCTCGCCGACATGGCGACGCGCGTGGAGGCCGCCCGGCTGCTGGTCGAACAGGCCGCCCGCGCCTACGACGCCGGCGAGCGCTGCGACATGGAGGCCGGCATGGCCAAGCTGTTCGCCTCGGAGGCCGCAGTCGAGAACAGCATGGAGGCAATGCGCGTCCACGGCGCCTACGGCTACTCGAAGGAAATGCATGTCGAGCGCTACTACCGCGACGCGCCGCTGCTCGCCATCGGCGAAGGCACCAACGAACTCCAGCGCATCATCATCGCGCGCCAGCTCGTCGAACGGAATCCGGCCTAGATCCGTCCCTCCTCTACCGCGTGGCAGGCGGCTTCCGCCGGGCCGTGTTGCTTCAGCGCCGGCGTTTCGGCGCGGCAGCGGGCGTTGGCGAAGGGGCAGCGGGGGTGGAAATGGCAGCCGGCGGGCGGGTCGAGCGGGTTCGGCACTTCGCCGCCCATCGGCTCGCGCTCGCGGCCCGACATGGCGAGGTCCGGGATCGCATCCAGCAGCATCTGCGTATAGGGGTGGCGCGGCCGGGAGAAGAGCGTTTCGGAGTCCGCGATCTCCACGATGCGCCCGAGATACATCACGCCCACCCGGTCCGAGATATGGCGCACAGCCGCCAGGTTGTGGCTGATGAACAGGTAGGTGAGGCCGAGCTCTTCCTGGAGGTCCCGCATCAGGTTCAGGATCTGCGCCTGCACCGAGACATCGAGCGCCGAGGTCGGCTCGTCGCAAACCAGGAATTCGGGGCTGCTGGAAAGCGCGCGGGCAATCGAGATGCGCTGGCGCTGGCCGCCGGAGAACTCATGCGGGTATTTCTCGCCGTCGGCCGGGGAAAGCCCGACCTGCACGAGCAGCGCGCCGACCCGCTCCGCCAGTTCCGCCCGCCCGGTCGCGAGCCCGAAGGCGCGCAGCGGCTCGGCCACGATGTCGCGCACCCGCCAGCGCGGATTGAGGCTGGCATAGGGGTCCTGGAAGATCATCTGCATCCGCCGCCGGGAGCGCGCGCGCTCGGCCGCGGGCAGCCCCGCCAGCTCCAGCCCGTCGAACAGGACCCGGCCGGAGGTCGGGCGGTAGAGGCCGACAACGAGCCGCGCGACGGTGGACTTGCCGCAGCCGGACTCCCCGACAAGCGCGAGCGTTTCCCCCTTCGCCACGGCGAAGGAAACGCCGTCCACGGCCTTCAGGAAGACGCGCGGGCTCTGCTCGATGGCGCGCGCGAGCCAGGGCTTCGAGACATCGAAATGCCGCGCGACCGCCTCTGCGGCGACGAAGTCAGCGGAGCTTCGGGTTGAGGGCATCGCGCAGCCAGTCGCCGAGCAGGTTGACGGAAAGCACCAGCACGGCGAGCGTGACGCCGGGGAAGATCGTCACCCACCACTCGCCGGAGAACAGGAAGTCGTTGCCGATGCGGATGAGGGTGCCCAGCGACGGCTCCGTGGGCGGCACGCCGATGCCGAGGAAGGACAGCGTCGCCTCGGTGATGATCGCCACGGCGAGGTGGATCGTCGCAATCACCAGCACCGGCCCCATCGCGTTGGGAAGGATGTGGCGCAGCATGATGCGGGCCGGGGAAATGCCGATCAGGCGCGCCGCCTGGACATATTCCTTGTTCTTCTCGACCAGCGTCGAGCCGCGCACGGTGCGCGCATACTGCACCCAGCCCGAAATGCCGATGGAGAGCACCAGCACATAGATGGCGAGTTCGTCCTGCTGTTCGCTCGGCAGGATGCCGCGCAGCACGCCGTTCACCAGGAGCGCGATGAGGATGGCGGGGAAGCTGAGCTGGATGTCGGCAACCCGCATGATGAAGGCGTCGATGCGCCCGCCGGCATAGCCGGAGACGAGACCGAGCCCGACGCCGAGAACCAGCGACAGAATGACCGAGGCGATGCCGACGCCGATGGAGATGCGGGCGCCGTAAAGGATGGCCGACAGGAGGTCGCGGCCCTGGTCGTCCGTGCCGATGAGAAAGCGGGTTTCCCCGTCCTCCGACCAGACCGGTGGAATATGCGCATCCAACAGGTCCAGGCTTGCGAGGTCGAACGGGTTGTGCGGCGCGATGAGGGGCGCCAGGAAGGCCGCAAGAATCATGACGCCGGCGATGGCTGCGGCCGCGACCGTGATCTGCGAGCGCGTGAAGGAATGCCAGAGGTCGCTGTCCCGCCAGGCTCTCACCAGGCCGCACCCCGGTCGAGCCTGAGGCGCGGATCGACGACGTAGTAGAGCAGGTCCACGGCAAGGTTGATCGCGACGAACAGGAACGCGATCAGCATGAGGTAGGCGGCCATGATCGGGATATCGACCGTCTGTATGGACTGCAGGAACAGCAGGCCCATTCCCGGCCACTGGAAGACCGTCTCGGTGATGATCGCAAACGCGATGATGCCGCCGAGCTGCAGGCCGGTGATGGTGATGACCGGCACCAGCGTGTTCTTCAGCGCATGGCCGAAATGGACGGCCCGGTTGGAGAGGCCGCGCGCCCGGGCGAACTTGATGTAGTCGGTGCGCAGCACCTCCAGCATTTCCGAGCGCACGAGGCGCATGATGAGCGTCATCTGGAAGAGGCCGAGCGTGACCGCCGGCATGACGAGGGCCTGCAACCCGCTCGCGGTCAGCAGCCCGGTCGTCCAGCCGCCGAGATCGACGGTCTCCCCCCGCCCGAAACTCGGCATGACCCCGAGCGTCACCGAAAAGACGAAGATCAGCAGGATGCCGATCAGGAAGGTCGGCAGGGAAATGCCGGCAAGCGACACCGCCATGAAGACCTTGGAGAGCAG
>JAPOZD010000305.1 GCA_026706245.1 Alphaproteobacteria bacterium | reverse complement strand
GACGAGCCCGCCCATCGCCGTCGTGAAGAAGATGATCGAGAAGACATGGATCAGGGCTGCGCGCGTCGGCGCGATGTCCGCGCCGGCCGCCGGTCTCGCCTCTGCAACCGAGGCCGGCGCGACGACGGGTCCGCCGCGCAGGAACAGCATCCAGGCGAACCCGATGGCGATGCAAACGGCGCCGGGGACGAAAAAGGCGACCCGCCATCCGGCGATGTCGATCAGGACGCCTGTCACCAGCGCAGCCAGCGCCACGCCCATATTGCCGTAAATGCCGTTGATGGCGATCGGGATTCCGGTGCGCCCGCGCCCCTCGACCACCATGGCGAGTCCGACGGGGTGGTAGATCGCGGCGAACACGCCGATGGCCAGCAGTCCCGCGCCGATCTGGAGCGGCGTGTTGGCGAAGCCGGTGGCGACAGTGCTGGCCCCGATGCCGAGGAAGAAGACGCTCATCATCCCCTCGCGGCTCCACTTGTCGCCAAGCCAGCCGGCCAGCAGCGCGAAGGCCCCGAACGCGACGAGGCCGGCCGTTCCGTAGGGGATCAGGTCGTCATAGGTCAGGTTCCATGCCTCGGCCAGGAAGCGCGCCGCCACGGTGGCGAAGATCAGCATGGCGAGATGGTCGAACAGGTGTCCGACATTCAGGAACAGGAACTGTGTCGAGAAGCGGGTCATGGTCCGAGGTTACTCCAGTATCGCCATATGGACGAAGTTGGACACAGTATCGAGGCGCTCGCTGTGCCAGGGCTCGGGGTAGAGGCAGTTGGTGAGATAGGCGAAGGAGACGCCCGAGGCCGGGTCCGCCCAGCAATAGGAGGAGCCGACGCCGCCATGGCCGAACACGCTCTCATGGCCGAGCGAGCCGAGGCCGCGGATCGTCTCTGTGCGGCCCCTCACATGCGGGCCGATGCCGCGGTGCATCGGCATCTCGAAGCGCTCGTCCACGCGCTCGCCCGTCCAGTTGCGGGTGCAGTAGGCGACGAGGCGCGGCGGGAAGAGCCGCACATCCTCCAGCCGTCCGCCCTGCACGAGCATCTGGTAAAAGGCCGCCATGCCCTTCGCGGTCGCATATCCGCCGCCGCCCGGTATCCCGGCGCGGCGGATTTCGGACGTGTTGCGCTCCGCCAGCGGCTCGAACCCGCCGCTCTCGGCCGGTTCGTGCATATCGACCGCGCGTCCGTGTTCGGAATCCGGCAGGCCGACAAACACCTCGTTCTCCAGCCCGAGCGGCGCAATCACCTCGTCCCGAATGAAGGCGCGGAAGTCCCGGCCGGAGACGGCCTCGATCAGCACTGCAGCGGCCCAGTGCGCGGCCCTGGCGTGGTAATGGACGCGGCTTCCGGGCGTCCATTCGGCCTTGAAGCCGATGACGGCGCGCCGCCTGGCCTCGCGGTCCTCCCAAGCCTCCGGCGGCATGTCCGAGTTGGGAAAGCCGCCCTGGTGGGTCAGCAGTTCGAGCACGGTCTGCCGGCCCTTGCCGTGGGCCTCGAAGCCCGGCAGATGCATGGCGACCGGGTCGGTAAAGCGTAGCCGGCCGTCGGCGACGAGCTTCCAGACTGCCGCCGCCGTAATCACCTTGGTATTGGAGAACAGCAGCCAGAGCGTGCCTTCCTCAGCATCCTGCGGCGGGTCGAGCCGCGCTCGGCCGAAACGCCGGTGAAGCGCCAGCCTTCCATGCCGGGCAATGGCGATTTCCGCGCCCGGATAGCGCCCCTCGGCGATATGGGCCTCCACCGTCTCGACCAGCCGCTCCAGCGGCCGCGGATCGAGGCCGAGCGCCCCGGCGTCTGCCATGTCCGTCATCGGGGCGTGCCTAGAACGGGAACGTCGAGCTGAACGCCTCCGTCGCCTCGCAGTGTTCGGCCAGCGCCGCCAGCGCCGGGCAGGCTTCGGCGACCTTCATCGGCGGGTGCGCGAAGCGCGCGAAGGTGAAGCCGCAGACGGCGGAGATGTCGGCCTGGCTCATCGAGTCGCCGACCAGCCAGCCGTCGCCGGCCTCGGCGGCGAGGCCGTCCAGATATTGCAGGCCGCCGAGCGCGCGCTCGCGATTGTGTGCGATCCAGCTTTCCTCGACCTTCTCCTTCGGGCGGAAACGCGGCTCATAGACGGCCCAGATGGTCCGGTCCATGGCGCCGACGGCCATGGCGGTGACGCGCATGACATCGCGCCGCGTCTTGCCCGAGGCGGGGATCAACCGCTTGTCGCCGGCCATTTCGTCGAGTGCGTCGAGAATCGCGTAGCTCTCGACCAGCGCCTCGCCGTCGTCGAGCAGCAGGGTCGGGATGCGCAGCAGCGGGTTGTAGCGGCGGACCGACTCGGGGTCGTCGAAGACGGCGACCGTGTCGAGCTCCCAGTCGAGGCCCATCAGGTTCAGGGAGACGGCGACGCGGCGAACATAAGGCGAGCGGGTGGTGCCGAGAAGTTTCATCGGGCTGGAAGCTCCTGGATGCGGGATGAGAGGGCCGCACCATAACGCTCTCCGCAGCCCGCCTCCAGACTCGCCTCGCCGGACCCGAGCGGGACGGGGCGGGTTTTCTCGTCTCCGCCCCCAATTCCGGCGTTTCCCGCTATATGCTGGCGCTCATGAGGCTGGACCATCTCACTTGGCCCGAAATAGAGGCCTATCTCGGGCGGGCCGGCGGCATCCTGCTGCCGGTCGGCTCCACGGAGCAGCACGGGCCGAACGGGCCGCTCGGCACGGACGCGCTCTGCCCCGAAGGGGTGGGGCGCGAGGCGGCGGAGCGGCTCGGCGTTCTCACCGCGCCCACCCTGGCGCTCGGCGTCGCGCCCTATCACATGGCCTTTCCGGGGACGATCACGCTCACGCCGGAGACCTTCCAGGCGGTCCTGAAGGAGACCATCGCGTCGCTTGCCCGGCACGGCTTCGGCCATGTCTATGTGCTGAACGGGCATGGCGGCAACATTCCCTTCATCCGGGCCGTGCTGAAGGAGTTGGAGACGCCCCGCTGTCGGCTCCACAGCTGGTTCGCCGGGCCGCGTGTGCGGGTGCTCGCGAAGCAGCTCTACGGCAAGGCCGAGGGGTTGCATGCCACGCCGTCGGAAATCGCGCTCGCCTGGCACCTCGCGCCCGAGACGCGCCGCGAGGGCGTGGCCATGACGCCGAAGCGCGCGCCCGGCGGCTTCGAGAAGGAGCCGGACGCCTTCCGGGCGCGGTTCCCGGACGGGCGCATCGGCTCTGAGGCCGCGCTCGCCCGCGCCGAGGACGGCGCCCGGCTGCTGGCAGCGGCCGTGGAGGACGTGATCGAGGACTACCGGGCCTTTACCGCGTAATCGCGCCCTCGGCCTCCAGCGCGCCGATCTCCGCTTCGTCGAAACCCGCCTCCGCCAGGATTTCACCTGTGTGCTCGCCGACGGCCGGGGGCTGGCGGCGGAGGCCGAAATCATGCGCACCGATCTCGACGGGCAGGCGCGGCAGCCGCGTCGCCGGCCCATCCGGAAGCTGCACGTCCATAAGACGCCCCTCATGGTTGAGTTGCGGGTCGTCGAACAGGTCCACCGGCTTCGCCACGGGCGAGAAGGGCACGGCGATCTTCTCCAGAATGGCGGTCATTTCTGCGAGGGTGCGCGCTCTCACGATATCCGCGATGCGAGCGGCGATCCGGTCCCCCTCGACGACGCGGCTTTCATTGGTGGCGTTGCGCGGGTCTGCGAGCTCGTCCGCCCAGCCGAAATGCTCGCACCAGGCGCGCCAGTGGTTGTCGCTGGTGATGCCGATGAACACCTGCTCGCCGTCGCCGGTCTCGAAGGTCTCGTAGATCGCCCAGGCGCGGGCGCGGGCCGGCATGGGCTGCGGCTCGCGGCCTGTCGCGCTGATGCCGGCCATATGCTGTGACATGAGGAAGGCGGTCGATTCGAACAGCGCGGACTTCACGAGCTGCCCCCTGCCGGTCGTTTCGCGCTCCTTCAGCGCGCAGAGTATGCCGATGACCGCATAGCTGCCGCCCATAATGTCGATGATCGAGGTGCCGGCGCGCAGCGGCTGTCCGGGCGGGCCGGTCATGTAGGCGAGCCCCGCCATGAACTGCACCACCTCGTCGAGCGCCGGCCGGTTCTCATAGGGCCCGGAGAGGAAGCCCTTGAGCGAGGCGAAGACGAGGCGCGGATTGATCCCGCTCAACGTCTCCCAGCCGCAGCCGAGCCGCTCCATGGTGCCGGGCGCGTAGTTCTCGACCACGACATCGACGGAGGCGGCGAGGCGGTGGACGACCTCCCGGCCGCGGTCCGACTTGAGATCGACGGCGAGCGAGCGCTTGTTTCGGTTGAAGCCGCCGAAGAACCCGGCGGCGAAACCCGGCAGACGGCGCGTCTTGTCGCCGTCGGGCGCCGGCTCGACCTTGATGACATCCGCGCCGAGATCTGCGAGCACAAGGCCGCAGCTCGGCCCCATGATCGTCTGGCAGAACTCCAGCACCCGGATGCCGGCGAGCGGGAGCGGGGCGATTTCGGTCATCTGTCTCGTAGCCTGTACCTCGGGGAGTCGATGCTTAGACTATGGGCTATTCGCGCATGCTGCGACCGGGACCGTTTGTCCGGCCTGGCTACAACTTCCATGAATGAAATCCATTCATGGCGTGAATGGATTTCATTCATCCTGGCGCTCAGGCGCGGGTGTGTCCGGGTGGCGACAGCGCCGGGCATGGGAGCCGCAGCGCTCTTGTCATGGCGTGACGCCGGGGCGATGCTGCGCTATCCGTTCCGGAAGAGCCTTCCTTTCCCGATGTCCGCCTCGTTCTTCGACAGCCCATGCGCGTGATCCTTTGCCGCGAGCTCGGCTCGCCCGATGTGCTGACCGTCGAAGAGCGGCCCGATCCGGAGCCGGGCATGGGCGAGGTGCTCGTCCGGCAGGAGGCCTGGGGCGTCAACTATGTCGATGCGCTGATGGTGGCCGGCGGCTACCAGCTCAAGCCCGACCTGCCCTTCGTGCCGGGACTGGAAGCCGCCGGCACGGTCGTCGAGACCGGCTGGGGCAGCAATGCGTTCGAGCCGGGTGACCGGGTGGTCGTAAGTCATCGGCCGGGCGGTTTCGCCGAACTGGCGGTAGCGACCTTCGACCGGGTGCGCCGGGCGCCGCCGGAGCTGGACATGGCGGAAGCCGCCGTGTTCCGATCCGCTTACCACACGGCCCTTCACGCGCTGTTGCAGCGCGGCCGGCTGGCGCCGGGCGAGACCGTGCTGGTGCTGGGGGCGGCCGGCGGCGTCGGCTTGGCGGCGGTGCATTGCGCGAAGCGCCTGGGCGCGCAGGTGATCGCCGCCGCTGCCGGAGAAGAGAAGCTGGCCGCGCTTCGCAGGCAGGGGGCCGATGTCGTCATCGACTATCGCGAGGGTTTCCGCGCAGCGGTGCTGGCCGCCACGAGCGGGCGCGGCGCCGATGTGGTTTACGACCCCGTGGGCGGCGATGCCTTCGACGAGGCGATGCGCTCGACAGCCTGGGGCGGGCGCATCCTCGCCATCGGCTTTACGAGCGGCCGCCGGCCGGTCGCCAAGGTCAACCACATCCTCATCAAGGGCATTGAGGTGATCGGCGTGCGCGCGGGCGAAGCGGGTCGCCGCGACCCGAGCCTGCCCGAAGAGACCTGGCGCTACCTTACCCGCTGGATTTCCGGGGATGGGCTGAGGCCGCATATCAGCCACCGTATCCCGTTTTCCCGCGCGGCTGAGGCGCTGCAACTGGTGCTCGACCGCAAGGTCATCGGAAAGGCGGTGCTGGTCCCCGATGGCTGAGCCGTCTTGCAGCGTCCGGCGAAACGCTGGAATTGTGACGCTTCCCGCGCAGTGAAGAAAGAAAGGCGCGCTCCGCGATGACGCTTCCGCTCGACGGCATCACCGTCCTCGACCTCACCTCCGGCGCGGCCGGCGCCTTCGCCGGGATGCTGCTGGGCGACTCGGGCGCGCGGGTGCTTCGCGCCGTCCATGCGGCGGCGCCCCTGCATCGCAGCGGCGGCTTCACCGTCTGGGACCGGGGCAAGGAAGCCTTCGACTGGGATCCGGAAGCGGGAGATGCAGAGAGCGAACTCAAGCGACTGGTGCCCGGCGCGGACGTGCTTTTGCAGGACTTCGCGCCGGCCGCGCCGCAGCAGGCGCTGTTCGAGCCGGCGAAGCTTCTGGCGCTGAACCCGCGTCTCGTCGCCTGCTCGATCACGGCATACGGCATGCAGGGCAGGTGGCGGGACGACCCGCCGGTGGACGATCTGGTCATGGCGCGCGCGGGCGTGCTTGCGGGCATGCCGGGCTTCCGGCCGGCGCCGGTGCATGTGCCGCATCCGCTGCCGAGCACCGGGGCGGCGCTGTTCGCCTGCATCGGCGCGGCCGCCAGCCTGCTCGCGCGCGAGAGCACGGGCCGCGGCCGGATTGTCGAGACCTCGTTGCTCGCTGGCGCCCTGCTCTTCCATCCGAAAGTGGTCGCCGAGGGCATCCCGCCGCTCGTGTTCCAGACCCATCCCTCCGGCAGCGCGCCCTTCTACAGCCTCTATGAATGTGCGGACGGCGAATACATCCAGCTCGGCTGCGTGCATGCGCGCTTCATCGACCGCGCATCCGAGATCTTGGGTATCGGCGCGCTCGTCTCGGAGCCCCGGTTCGACAATGTGCGCAGGGGCGACGGAATGACGGAGGAGGAGGAGCTTCGCGCCGCGATTGCCGGCGCGATGAAGACGCGCAACGCCGCGGACTGGGCTGCCGATTTCGAAGCCGCCGACGTGCCCTTCGCGCCCGTCCGGCAGGGCGCGATTGTCCTTGAGGATCCGCAGATACGCCACAACGCCATGGTCCTCGCGGTCGAGGACCCGGCGGTCGGCCCCACGGTGCAGATGGGGGCGCCGATCCGTTTCGCCGAGACGCCGGCTGACCCGAAACCGCGCGCCGCCTCCTCCGGGCCCGCGCCCGGACTTCCGCCGCTGGCGGCAGGGACGGCGCAGGCCGCCGGAAGCGCGGAGGACCCCGCGCCGCTGGCGGGCGTGCGCGTGCTGGAGATCACGAATCTGATCGCCGGACCCACCGGCGGGCGTCTGCTGGCCGATCTCGGCGCCGACGTCATCAAGCTGGAGCCGCCCGGCGGCGACATCTCGCGGCCCATCGGGCGCAACTACTTCTACAACCTGAACTTCAACAAGCGCTCGTTCTGCGTCGACGCGCGGAAGCCAGGCGGCCGGGAGGCGATCCAGCGCGTGGCAGCAAGCTGCGACATGATGCTCGCCAATCTCCGTCCCGGCGCGACCCTTCGCATGGGCATCGGCGCGCATGTCGATCCCGACCTCATCGAGACCCATGTCACCGGCTACGGCCTTACCGGCCCCTATGCGAAGCGGCCCGGAATCGACCCGCTGGCGCAGGCGCTGATGGGCCTCTCCCGCGCGCAGGGCGGCAGCGGCAATCCGCCGTCCTTCGCCGCGCAGCTTGCGCCGACCGACTTCACCGCCGGCGCCATGGCGACGCTTGGCTCGATCATGGCGCTCTATGCCCGCCGGCTGGGCAGGGCTTCCCGGCGGGTGGACAGCAACCTGCTCAATGCCGCCGTGGTTCTGAGCTCGCCCTGGTTCGGGAAGTGGCAGGGCAAGCCGGAACGGCC
>JAPOZD010000188.1 GCA_026706245.1 Alphaproteobacteria bacterium | reverse complement strand
CTCAGAGGTCTCCGCGCACATGCCAGAGTTCGGGGAACAGCTCGACCTCCAGCATCCGGCGCAGATAGGGCACGCCGGACGTGCCGCCGGTGCCGCGCTTGAAGCCGATCACCCGCTCCACCGTGGTGACGTGGTTGAAGCGCCAGCGGCGGAAATAGTCTTCGAGATCGACCAGCTTCTCGCCGAGCTCGTAGAGCGTCCAGTAGCGGTCGATGTTCTCATAGACGGTCTTCCATCTCGCCTGCGCTTCCGGCTCGGCCTTGCGCGGCGCATCCAGCCGCGGCGCCGGCATGGCCCTGGTGTCGCCGTCTATCGTTGCGAACAGCAGGCCTGTGACTTCATCGTAGAAGCTCGGCCGCGCCAGCTCGTCCAACAGCAGGCGGTGAATTCCGGGCGCGCCCTCATGCGCCTCCAGCATAGCCGCATTCCGGTTGCCCAGCAGGAACTCGATCATCCGGTATTGCCACGACTGGAGGCCCGAAGACGGCCCGAGCACCTCCCGGAACCGGGTGTAGTCCGCAGGCGTCATCGTGCGCAGCACGTCCCACGCACCGTTGAGCTGCTCGAAGATCCGGCTGACGCGCGCCAGCATCTTGAAGACCTGCGCGGTATGGCCCTCGCGCAACTCCGTCCGGGCGGCGGTCAGTTCGTGAATGGCGAGCTTCATCCAGAGTTCGCTCGTCTGGTGCTGGACGATGAACAGCATCTCGTCATGGGCATCGCTCAGCGGGTGCTGCTGGCCGAGCAGGCGGTCCAGCTTCAGGTAGCCGCTGTAGGACATCGCATCGACGGGAGCCGCCTGCGCGCCGTCAGAACCCGGATCGTAAGCCCCGCCGCTCATGGAGTTCCCTCCGGCCTGCACCGTCGCACCTTGTTGTATCCCGAAGCGGCAGGCCTGTCGTCATGCGTGCGGTTTGCGAGGCTGTCCGGGACGGGCGCGTGATTGACGGCGGAGCCGGTCGCCATATGCTCGGCCCGGGCCGGTCTTCGAGTCGGCGTGAACAAGGGGGACTCTCAATGAAACCGGGTCGGGTGGCGTTCGGGCGGATGGAGGCGGTGAGCTTCGGCGCGCCGCTAGAGCAGGCGGCGGCCGAGGAGGCGGAGCGGCTGGGCGCGGAGCGCATCTTCCTGATGGTGAGCGGCACGCTGGGCCGCGAGACCGGCGAGATCGAAAAGCTGCGCCGTGCGCTCGGCAACAAGGTCGCGGGCCAGTTCGACCGCATGAGGCCCCATACGCCGCGCCGCGACGTGATCGACGCGGCGGACGCCGCCCGCGCCGTCGATGCCGACCTCATCGTCACCTTCGGCGGCGGCTCGCTGACCGACGGTGCGAAGGCGGTGCGGATGTGCCTTGCCAACGACATCCGCACGCCGGAGGAGATGGATGCGCTGCGCGACCCGCCGGCCGGGCCCGCGATTCCGCAGGTCTCGATTCCCACCACGCTTTCGGCCGGCGAGTTCAGCGCCATTGCGGGCGTCACGGACGAGCGCGTGAAGCTGAAGGAGCTGTTCCGCCATCCGGACGCCATCCCGAGCACGGTCATTCTCGACCCGGCGCCGACCGTGCATACTCCGGAATGGCTCTTCCTCTCGACGGGCGTGCGCGCGGTGGACCATTGCGTCGAGGGGGTGTGCTCCGGCGAGGCGCATGCCTATGGCGACGCGCAGGCGCTCCGCGGGCTGGCGCTGCTGACCGAAGGCCTCGCGCGGGTGAAGGCGGACCCGGCCGACATCGAGGCGCGGCTCGACTGCCAGGTGGGCTCGTGGCTTTCGATGGCGCCGCTTGCCAGCGGCGTGCCGATGGGCGCCAGCCACGGCATTGGCTATGTGCTGGGCGCGGTGTTCGACACACCGCACGGCCATACCTCCTGCATCATGCTGCCCTTCGTGATGCGCTGGAACCGCTCTGCCAATGCGGAACGCCAGAAGCTGGTGGCCGCGGCGATGGGCCACCCGGATGCGGATGCGGGCGACCTGCTGGACCGTTTCATCGCCGGCCTCGGCATGCCGCGCAGCCTCTCGGCCGCGGGCGTCGGGCGCGAGCATTTCGGGATGATCGCGGAACAGGCGATGGGCACCCCCTGGGTGCCGCGCAACCCGCGCCCCATAGAGGGTCCGGCCGAGGTCATGGAAATCCTGGAACTGGCGGCCTGAGGCCGCCGCTCCGGCAGACAGCAGCGAAAGGAGACGCGCGGCCATGCCGATCATCGACGCGCAGGTTCATGCCTATGAACGCGACCGGCCCGGCCGGCCCTGGGCGGGCACGCTTGCCGGGCCGGCGGAGGTCACCGGCTCCGACATGGTCGCCGCCATGGACGCGGTCGGCGTGGATGGGGCGGTGCTCGTCTCGCCCTACAGCATGTACCGCTATGACGAGAGCTACGCGCTGCAAGTGTATGCCGGGCATCCGGGCCGCTTCTGCCTCGTCAAGCCGGTCGATCCGGAAGACCCCGGCGTTGCCGAGACGGTCGCCGACTGGGCAAGGGTGGAAGGCGCGGTCGCGGCGCGGATCATGATGGCCTACGGGGTTTCGAGGGACCCGGACCATACGGGCGTCTCGCGCGTGCTGCGCGCGGCGGCCGGCGCCGGGCTGCCGGTCAACCTGCTCTGCTGGGGCATCCTGGACCAGGCGCTGGCGCTCGCGAGGGCGCATCCGGACACGCACCTCGTCATCGACCATCTCGGCCTCCGGCAGCCTTTCGAGCCGCCCGCGCCGCCGGAGCCCTTCGCCGACCTGCCGGCACTGCTGGCGCTGGCGGACTGCCAAAATGTCGTCGTCAAGATCACGGGCGCCTGCACGCTCAGCCGCGCGCCTTATCCCTTCGACGATATCTGGGACCCGCTTGCGCGCATCTTCGAGGCGTTCGGCATAGACCGCTGCCTCTGGGGCACGGACTGGACCCGGGCCGTCAACCTCATCACCTATGAGGAAGGCGTCGAGCCGTTCCGCCGGACGGACAGGCTGACGGAAGGCGAGCGCGCCGAACTGATGGGCGGTACCCTCCAGCGGGTCTATGGCTGGTCGCCCTCGGCAGCCTGAACGGCAGAGCCGCCTCAGACGGGGATGTCGCCCTTGATGGTGGTGCGCCACAGGAGCCGGCGCTGCGGCAGGTCGTAGTCCTGGATGGCGCGGTGCTGCACGGTGCAGTTGTCCCAAACCACGACATCACCCACCTGCCAGCGGTGCTGGTAGATGAACTCGGTGCGCACGATATGGTCGGCCAGCGCCTCGATCAGTCCCCGCGAGGTTTCCTCATCCCTGCCGACGATCCCGGTGCAGTCGTCGCGCACGATATAGAGGCTCTTGCGCCCGGTGCGCGGATGGGTGCGGACGATGGGATGCTCGACCGGCGGATATTGCGCGATGTCCTCGGCGCTCACGGGCGAGGAGCGCTTGCGCCCGCGGAAGTCGAAAACGCCCCGCAGGTCCTCGATTTCCTCCTGCATCGCCGGGGGCAGCGCATCCCAGGCGGCGGCGGCATTGGCGAAGCAGGTGTCGCCCAGCGTGAGCCCGTGCAGGACCGGCACTTCGACCGCATAGAGCATGGTGGCGCCCGCCGGGCGTTCGGCGTAGCTCATGTCCGTGTGCCAGGTCTCGCCCGCGCGCCTCGTGCCGATGGGCGCGCCGTACTCGACGATGTTGGAGATGAGGTAGATCTCGGGGCTGCCGTCGATGCCGAAGCGGGCCGCGTTGAAATTGAACTCCGGCTCGCCGAAACGCCGGGTGAAGGCGACCTGGCTTTCGGGCGTCAGCGTCTGGTTGCGGAGCACGATCACGCCGTGCCTGTCGAGCGCGTCGCGGACGAGCGCGAACTCGCCGTCGTCCAGTCCCGCGCCGATATCGGCTCCGAGGACCTCCGCGCCCGTGGCGGGCGAAGCGGGCCTGACTTCAATGGCCATGACAGCTGCCTCCCCGGTTCCTCTTCAATCGCCGGCGACGCGCGCGCCGGTATCCCTGTCCTTGATCGAGGTGCGCCAGTGGATGCGGTCTTCCTCGGGAGGGTAGTCGCCGGCGGCCTTGTGGACCATGCAGCGATTGTCCCAGATGACGACATCGCCGACCCGCCAGCGGTGATCGTAGCGCGCATCCGCGACCACCATGCGCTCTTCGAGCTCGTCAATGAGCGCGTCGCTCTCCGCCGGCGCCAGGCCCTCGACATAGACGATCTTGCCGGGATCGAAATAGAGCGACTTCCGGCCCGTTTCCGGGTGTGTGCGGACCAGCGGGTGGAACACGGCGGGATGGCCGCGGTCTTCCGGGTTCAACAGGGCGTCCGAGCCCCGCTTGCCGCCGCCATAGGTGAAGGCGCCCCTCCGGCCTGCAATCTCCGACTTAAGCCGTTCGGGCAGCGCGTCGTAAGCGCGGTACATGGAGGAGAAATGGGTGTCGCCGCCGCGGCTCGGCACGGCGAGCGCATAGAGCTGCGTCGCCTTGAAGGGCACCTCGTCATAGGCTCCGTCGGTGTGCCAGGAAGCCGCGCCGCGCCGGTAGATTTCCTCGTTAAGCCGGCCGTCGGCGTCGAACTTGCCGACCCCGAGCACCGTTACCTCGGGATGGTCCGGGTGGCGTGTCGAACGGGAAGGATGCGGCACGACATGCCCGAAACGGCGGCTGTAGGCGACGAAGTCCTCGATTTCGAGCGCCTGGTCCCGCAGGACGGCGACGCCGTAGTCGAGCCATGCGGCGTAGATCGGCCGGAAGCCGTCTTCGTCGAGCCGCGTGATATCGACGCCGGTGATCTCCACGCCGGTATGCTCGGAAAGCGGCCGGATTTCAGTCATGCCTGCGGGCCTCCCGTCAGGGCCGCCGGTCCCGGGGCAGCGTCTCGAGATAGAGCTTGAGATCGACCTCGTTCACCAGCGACTCGCCGGCAGCATAGCGCGGAAGATTGGCGATGAAGAGGTCGTCGGCGCGCCCGCGCGTTCCATTGCCGGCAAAGGAGCAATGCCCCGTCAGCCGGACGGAGGGATGCGCCCAGTACGGGCTGCTGCGCGGCAGGGGCTCCGGCTCGAACACATCGAGCACGGCGGTCCCGACCCGGCCGCTGTCGAGCGCCGCCAGCAGCGCCTCGTCGTCCACCACGCCGCCGCGCGCGACATTCACCAGCACCGCACCCGGCTTCATGGCCGCAAGGAACCCGGCATCGACGAGCCGGTCGGTCTCGGACGAATGCGGGCAGCAGAGCACCACCACATCGGCCTCTCCGAGCCGCTCCCCGAGCCTGTCCATCGCGCAGACCTCGTCGGCGAAGGGCGCCGACGCTGCGCTGCGCCGCACGCCTGTGACCCGGGCGCCGAATGCGCCGGCGCGCTTGCCGATCTCGCGGCCGATATTGCCGTATCCGACGATGAGCCAGACAGTGCCGCCGATCTCGCGGAACGGGAGTTGCTTCCACTCGCCCGCCGCCTGCGCCGCGCGCCGTTCCGCCAGACCCTGGAAGATGTCGAGCACATGGGCGAACACATACTCTGAAATGGCCGCCGCCTGGGCGCTGGACGCTCCGATGCGGATGCCCTTCGCCGCAATGGCGCGGTAGCCCGGATGGTCGAGGCCGGCATTGAACGTCTGCACCCATTCGACCGTGCGCGACGCAGCGATGGCTTCAAGGCAGTCGGCGAAGGCCCCGCCAACCATGTCGGAGGTCAGCCATACCGCCCTGGCCGGCGCCTCGGCCAGCGGCATCGGCCCTCCTTCCGCCATGCAGCGGCCGCCGTCCAGCAGCGGCAGGATCTGCAAGGGCAGGTCGAGCGCGGCGATCCGGTCCGCCACGCGGTCCCGCGCGGCGGGGTGCATGGCGACATTCAGCGTCATCGCGCCGGCCTAGCCGGAATAATCGGCATCGCTGACCTTTTCGAACCACTCGGTCCCGCCGCCGTCGTCGCCGGTCTCGGACATGGCGAGATGCGTGAAGATGCTGTCCGGCGCGGCACCGTGCCAGTGGCGCGCGTCAGGCGGAATGACGGCGGTGTCGCCGGGCCTCAGCTCCTCAACCGGCCCTCCTTCAACCTGCACGCGCCCGATCCCGGAGACGGCCCAGAGCGTCTGGCCGACCGGATGACGGTGCCATGCCGTTCGCGCGCCGGGATTGAAGGTGACATTCGTTGCCCGCATCCGCGAGGGAGCCGCCCCCACAAGCACCTCGTCCTGATAGACATCGCCCGTGAACCGGTCGGCGGGCGCCTTCTTCGTCGCCCGGTCGCCGACCCTGTAAATCGTCAACATTGGCGTTCCTTCCCCGGCAATCCTCTATACCGGACCGGAGAGTAACAGCGGGTCCGATCGACTGTCGAGTTGAACGGGCGGCATTGCATATAGTGACTTCTTCGGACCGAATATCCGGCTTGCAACGGGCGGCGGTTGCAGGGGCAGCGCGGGAAGCCGCCATATTCGGGAAACGACTGTTTCCCGCCTGCTTTGGAGAAGAAGAGAGTCCGGCTCAAATGAGGTTGGTGGCAGCCTGAAATATGACAGAAGAAAGACTCAGCGCCGGAGCCATTACCGGCCCGTTGCAAATGCGACCGGATATGCTTCTGTTTTCATGTCGACAAGTATCTTTCGGCATATTGTGCTTTTCCCGCCACAGGCTGCGGAAGGGCCGGGCGGGGTGTTTTGAACTCGTGCCGGCGGACATCGGCCATTGGCGCCATGCGGATTTCAGCCTTCGGTTGGCTTTCGAAAGCCGGATGCCCGACTGTTCCGTCCAGCCTCGACCGGAGATCGTTTATGTGTCGTCCGCCCCCTTGCGTCACTCCTGATTCTTAAGCAGCAGGTAAAGTACCTCTATACCGGCCCGGCAACGAGGCCGCGGGCAAGGTCCAATTGAACCTCGGCACGGTAAATGCCAGGCGATTTAGCTGACGGACAACGACGCGAAGATCGTCGCCTGAGCGGTGCATAAATTGTGCAAGAGGCCTGAACGGGGCCGATAACGACAAACAATCAGGCAATTTGTGACCAGGGCGACCAAATTCAGCATCCTGCGCCCCGCACAAGCGAGCGCAGGGAAATGAAGAACCAGCCTGCCGGCGGCGGTCAGTCGTCGCGGGCTTCGACGATCACGCGCTTGCGCCCGCGCCGGACAAGATAGCCGCCGCGCCGTATCGTAAGCTTGCCCTCCTGAATCAAGGCCCATAGTGCATCGGCTATGACTTCGGCATTTTGATCCGTATCCGGTGCATCCGCAGCCTGGCCGAGCCATTTGGCAAAGGCCTCGTCGGCTATGGAAGGGCCCAACGACTTGCGAAGCGCATTGAGCTTGCGAAGTTGACCCTTTGTCAGGGCAGTTTCGTCAATCATGTTGAGGCCTCCGTCAATCCACCTCTGACGCGCAGCAAAACACAATAGCAAATGTCATTCGAAATTGTAACACCCTTGCAATTCGCGCCTCAGGCTAAATTGTCGCGGCGCCTTGTCCGTCCTCGAGTAATGCGACTTCCGGAACACCCGGCGCAGTATCCGGGCGAAGAAGGACAGTTCGGCTTCCAGGGCAGCCACGATATTCTCGGCCCTTCGGAATCCGTGACCTTCACCGTCGAACAACAGCAGCGCAGCGGGACTTCTCCTGGCCCTGAGGGCGGTCGCCATGGCTTCGCTCTGTCCGGGCGGCACGCCCTCGTCCTCC
>JAPOZD010000246.1 GCA_026706245.1 Alphaproteobacteria bacterium | reverse complement strand
GAGCGCCGCCAGAGCCCGGCGGAGCGCCCCCGGCCCGGCGCTCTTCAGGCGGCGCGCCAGGCGCACGGTCCCCGTGGCAGCCGCGAAGAAAATGCCGTAGGCCGCAAGCGTGCCGGCCACGAACCAGAGCGCCAGCACCCGGTCCGGCGCCGTCGCGACCGCAAGCGCGGCCAGTGCCGCTGCCAGTCCGGCGGATGCCAGGACAGCGGCAGGGCCGGCTCCCTCTCCTGCCGCCGCCTCGACATCGCGGAAGAGCGCGACCGGCGGGCGCCGCGCGGCGGCGGCGAGCGGCGGCAGGGAAAAGACGGCGGCGGTGAGCGCCCCGAAGGCCGCTGCCAATAGAAGCGGTCCCGGATAGACGCCAAGCGCGAGATCGACGGGGAGGTAGGTTTCCAGCAGCCCGACGAAGAGGAAGGGCACGGCTGCGCCCAGCGCGAGTCCGATCAGGATCGCCAGCACCGTCATCGTCGCGATCTGGAAGCCGAAAGTGAGGCCGATCAGCCGGGGCGTTGCGCCGAGGCAGCCGAGCGTCGCTATGGCAGGCCGCCGGGAGGCCAGATGCGCGCGCACCGCATTGGCGACGCCGATGCCGCCGATGATCGACGCGGCCAGCCCGACCAGCGTCATGAAGAGCGTGAGCCGCCGGATGGTCTGCCGGAGGCCCGGGGCGGCCGAGCCGATGCCCGTCACCCGCCAGCCCCGCTCGGTATATTCGCCCGCGAGCCGGCGGTGTTCCGCGATCGTGCGGCCGGGCTCGTCCAGCGCGATGCGGTATTTGTAGCGGATCAGGCTTCCGGGCTGCACGAGGCCGGTTCGCCGGAGCCCCTCCCTATCGACCATGAAGCGCGGCCCGAAGGAGAACAGGCCGACAGCACGGTCGGGCTCGCGCTCCAGCGCGGCGCGGATGGCGAAGGAGCCGTCGCCCACCTCGATCCGGTCGCCGACGGTGAGGCCCAGCCGCTCCAGCAGGGTCGCCTCGACGACGGCGCCGCCGTCCGCCAGCGCATCCGCCAGCGCCATGCTGCCGGAAAGGCGGAGGGCGCCGGCGAGCGGATAGGCGCCGTCCACCGCCTTGAGCTCGACCAGGGCCGCGCCGCCGCCGGCGCGCGCCATGGCCCGCATCTCGACCACTTCCGAAACGCGCCCGAGGGATGCGAAATCGGCCCGCGCGGCGGCGTCCGCCGGCACGTAGGTCGTGCGGACCGAGAGGTCGCCGCCATGCAGCGCGCGGGCGTCGCGGGCAATGCCGGTCTGGACTGCCATGGAGACGGAGTGGACCGCCGCAATCGCCGCAACGCCGATGGCGATGCAGAGAAGGAAGATGCGGAAGCCGGCGAGCCCGCCGCGCATTTCGCGCCGCGCCAGCCGCCAGGCGAGCGCGGGATCAGTCCGCATCGTTCACGATTCTGCCATCCTCGATCCGCACCTGGCGTCCGCAGCGCGCCGCAAGGTCCGGATCGTGGGTGACGAGGATCAGCGTCGTGCCGCCGTCCGCCGCAAGGCCGAACAGCGCGTCGAGCGCACGGCGGCCCGTCTCGCCGTCGAGATTGCCGGTCGGCTCGTCGGCGAAGATCGCGGCCGGCGCCGGCCCGAAGGCGCGCGCAATCGCGACCCGCTGCTGCTCGCCGCCTGAAAGCTCGCCCGGATAATGGCCGGTGCGGGCGCCCAGGCCGACGGCCTCCAGGCAGGCGCGCGCCCGCTCAAGCGCATCGCGCCGCCCGGCAAGCTCCAGCGGCACGGCCACGTTCTCCAGCGCCGTCATGGTCGCCATCAGGTGGAAAGACTGGAAGACAATGCCGACTTCCTCGCGGCGCAGTATGGCGAGCTCGTCCTCGGTCATGGCGCCGAGATCGCGTCCGGCGACCGAGACACGGCCCCCGGTCGCCCGCTCCAGCCCGGCGGCCACCAGCAGGGTCGAGGTCTTGCCGGACCCGGAGGGGCCCACCACGGCCACCGACTCGCCCGGCGCCACCGCGAGGTCGATGCCGCGGAGCACATTGACCGGCCCGGCGGCGCTCACCAGAGTGAGGTGGACATCCTCCAGCTCCACCGCCCAATCCGAGCCTGCCATGCGCGTGCGTTCCCTTTTCCGGCCGGTCCTCCCCGGCGCATATGGCCCGGCAGCGGTTCCGTTCAATGCGCCGGATGCCGCAGCGGTTCCACGGAACGGAAGGAAAGAGTCTTTCCATCTCGCGGGGCGATGGAGAAATTTCACGGCGACTTTTCATTTCCTGTGTGCCTTCGTCCTTGCCTTCGCCCTGTCCGGCGCACCCGGCGCCGCGGCGGCCGAGGCGCGGCTGCTGATGCTGGGGGATTCGATCACGGCGGGCTTCGGGCTGGCGCCGGAAGACGGCCTGGTGGCGCAACTGCGCAGGCGGCTCAGGGCGGACGGCATCGACGCGGCGGTGCTGGACGGCGGCGTCTCCGGGGACACGGCGGCCGGCGGCCTCGCGCGCCTCGACTGGATGCTCGGCGACCGGCCGAGCCATGCGGTGGTGGCGCTCGGCGGCAACGATGCGCTGCGCGGGCTGGATCCGGCGGAAACCGAAGCCGCGCTCGCCGCCATTCTCGACCGGCTGGCGGGGGAGGGCATTCCGGTCCTGCTCGCCGGGATGAAGGCGCCGCGCAATCTGGGCCGCGCCTATGTGGAGGCCTTCGACAGCCTCTATCCCCGTCTCGCCGCGCGCTACGGGGTGGTCTTCTATCCCTTCCTCCTGGAGGGCGTGGCGGCGGAGCCGACGCTCAACCAGCCGGACGGAATCCATCCCAACGCAAAGGGCGCCGCCGCAGTCGCCGCCCGACTCACGCCTTACGTCGCACGCCTTCTGGCGCTATCCTCCGGACATCCCGGCGCCAGCGGCCGGGAGTAAGGCGGACAGCATGAGCGGCGCGGGAGAAGAGAGGCCGGCGGCCATCGCGGCAGGGTTCGGCGAGGGCGGCGACTGGCAGGCGGCACTCGGCCCCGTCCGGGCGGCGCTGGCGGAAGGCGCGGCCGGGGCGAATACAGGCGTTGTCTATGTGAGCGACAGCATCGCCGACCGGCTGCCCGAGGTCGTCGAAGCGCTCAAGGAAGACACCGGGATCATCGACTGGGCGGGCACAGTCGGCATGGGCGTTTGCGGCACGGGGCGCGCCGCCTTCGGCCGGCCCGCAATCGCCGCCGCCGCCTTCGGATTCCCCGAGAACGCCGTGCGCCTCGTGCCCGGCATCAGGGAGGACACGGCCGAAGCGGGCGCGGGCCTCGCCGGCTGGGCCGCGGGACAGGCGCGCGCGACGGCGCTGCTCCATGCGGACCCGCGCAACGCAAACATGGGGGAAATCGTGGCGGAGCTTGCCGAGACGCTCGGCGCGTTCACCGTCGGCGGCATCGCGTCAGCCGAAGGCCCGACCGCCCAGCTTGCCGGCTCCGTCGAGGAAGGCGTGGTCTCCGGCCTGGTGTTCGGCGAGGCGGTCGGCGTCGTCTCGGGGCTCAGCCAGGGCTGCGCGCCCATCGGCCCGGCGCGCACGGTCACACGCTCCCACAACAACCTCGTGCTGGAGATCGACGGCGAGCCCGCCTTCGACGTGCTTTGCAACGATCTCGGCCTCGATTCCGTCGCCCGCATCCGCGAGGTGGCGCACTGGCTCCACGCCGCCCGGCCGGTGCCGGGGTCTTCGGAGGCCGACTATCTCGTCCGCAACATCATCGGCCTCGATGCGCAGGACGGCATCGTTGCGCTCGGCGCGCTGATCGATCCGGGCGAGCGCCTGTTCTTCGTGCGGCGCGACCCGGCGGCGGCGGAAGCGGACCTGCGCCGCATGCTGCGGAGCGTGAAGGACCGCCTCTCGCGGCCGGCTCAGGGCGGGGTCTATGTCTCGTGCCTCGCCCGCGGCCCCCACATGTTCGGCACCGAGGACGGCGAACTGCAGATCGTCCGGGAGGAGATCGGCGATCTGCCGCTCGCCGGTTTCTTCGCCAATGGCGAGTTCTCGGGTGGGCGAATCTACGGCTATACGGGCGTTCTCACGCTGTTCGAGTAGCCGGGCCGGATTTGCGCCTCTTCGCCGCGATACTCCTGCCGGAGGATGTCCGCAGCGCGCTTGCCGGGCTCGCCGGCGGGCTGCCCGGCGCGCGCTGGTCGCCGGAGGAGAACTACCACCTGACCTTGCGCTTCATCGGCGAGGTGGATAACGGCTTCGCCGAGGAACTGGCGGACGCGCTCAGCCATGTCGGCGGCCAGGAATTCGAACTCGCGATCGAATCGCTCGGCAGCTTCGGCGGTGCGCGGCCGCGGGCGGTCTGGGCGGGCATCGCCCCCTCGAAGGCGCTGGCGGCGCTCAGGCGGCGGGTCGAATCGGCGCTGGTGCGCGCGGGCCTTCCCCCGGAAGAGCGCAAATTCACCCCGCACATCACGCTCGCCCGCACGGCCGGCGCGCGCCCGGCCGCCGTCGCCGCATGGCTGGGGGACCGGGGCGGCTTCCGCCTGCCGGCCTTCGCCGTCGGGGGCTTCTCGCTCGTGTCGAGCCGGCTCGGCGGCGCGGCGCCCGCTTATCGCGAGGAGGTCCGCTACCCCTTCGGCGGCGAGGCGTTCGCGCCGTGAGCGCGCGCCTTGCGGCGCTGCTGGCGGAGGTGCGCGCCTGCACCCATTGCGCCGAACATCTGCCGCTCGGCCCCCGGCCGGTGCTGCGGGCCGAAGCGACCGCACGGCTGATGATCGTCGGCCAGGCGCCCGGCACGAAGGTCCATGCGAGCGGCGTGCCCTGGGACGATGCAAGCGGCAGGCGGCTGCGCGCCTGGCTCGGCCTCGCGCCCAGGGACTTCTACGACGCAAGCCGGGTGGCCATCCTGCCGATGGGCTTCTGCTATCCGGGCCGGCTGCCGCGCGGCGGTGACGCCCCGCCCCGTCCGGAATGCGCGCCGCTCTGGCATCCGCGCCTGCGCGCCGAACTGCCGGCAGTGGAACTCACCGTGCTGGCCGGCGCCTACGCCCAGGCCCGCTATCTCGGGAGCCGGCGCAAGCGGACGCTCGGCGAGACCGTGGCGGCCTGGCGGAGCTACCTGCCCGACTTCCTGCCGACGCCGCATCCAAGCTGGCGGGTGAACAACTGGCTGAAACTGAACCCCTGGTTCGAGGCGGAGGTGGTGCCCGAATTGCAGACCCGCGTGCGCGCCCTTACTTCGCCGTCCAGCCCCCGTCCACCAGCAGGCTCGTCCCGGTAATCAGCGAAGACGCCGGCGAGGCGAGGAAGGCCACGGCCGCCGCCACCTCCGCGACTTCGCCGAGCCGCCCGAGCGGGATGCTGTCCAGCACAAATTGGCGGAACTCCCTGTTCTGGAGGAACGGCCCGGCAAGCGGCGTCTCGACGAAGGTGGGGCCCACCGTGTTCGCCCGGATGCCGTGGGGCGCGAGGTCGATGGCCATTGCCTTGGTCATGCCTTCGAGCGCGTGCTTGGTGGCGCAATAGACCGTGCGCTCGGGCCCGCCGACATGGCCCATCTGCGAGGACATGTTGACGATGGAGCCACCCCCGCCGGCCTCCGCCATGCGCTTCGCCGCCGCCTGGGCCACGATGAACGCCGCCTTCACATTGAGCGCCAGCATGGCGTCGAGGGCCGATTCCTCGACCTCGAAGAAATGCTGCGGGCGGTTCCAGCCGGCATTGTTGACGAGCACATCGACGCGCGCGAGGCCGGCGAAGAAACTCCTGACCGCGTCGCTGTCGGTCACGTCCAGCACGGCGGCTTCCGCGCTGCCGCCGTCCGCCCTTATTTCCGCAGCGAGGCTTTCCAGCTCACCGCCCGAGCGCGCCGCCGCCACCACATGCGCGCCGAGTTCCGCCAGCGCCAGCGCGCAGCCCCGGCCGAGGCCGCGCCCCGCGCCGGTGACGACGGCCGTCCTGCCGTCGAGCCGCAGGGAGTCCGCAAAGCCCATGTCACTCTCCGTCCAGAATGGCGACGGCCCGCGTCCAGCCGGCCGAGCCGCGATGAACCTTGACCGGGAAGCAGGCAACCTGGAAGCCGTCCGCCGGCAGGGCGTCGAGATTGCTCAGCTTCTCCAGGTGGCAATAGCCGATCTCCCGCCCGGCGCGGTGGCCCTCCCAGATCAGCCCGGCATCGCCGGTCTCGCGCACCCGCTCCCTCGTCCATGAGAACGGCGCATCCCAGCTCCAGCCGTCGGTGCCGGTCACGCGTACGCCCCGCTCCAGCAGCCAGAGCGTCGCCGCCTTGCCCATGCCGCAGCCGGCATGGATGAAATCCTCCTCGCCGTAGCGCGAGCCCGCGCGGGTGTTCACCAGCACGATCTCCAGCGGCTCCAGCGCATGGCCGATCCGGTCGAGCTCCGCTTCGACATCTTCCGGCTGCACCACATAGCCGTCCCCGAAATGGCGGAAATCCAGCTTGACGCCCGGCTGGAAGCACCATTCCAGCGGCACCTCGTCGATCCGCCAGGAGGGCTCGCCGCCTTCCTTCAGCGCGTGGTTCATCGTCGAGAAGAAGTGCCAGGGCGCGTCCAGATGCGTGCCGTTATGGGTGGAGATGCGGACCTTCTCGACGGCGGCGTATTCGCCGTCCGGCAGCGCGTCCACGCCGACGCCGAAATAGTCGGCCATGGCGGGCGCGGTGTCGTGGTGGTCCAGATAGTCGATCTCCGGCAGCATATGCGGCGGGTCGCTCGCAATGCCGGCCTTCAACGCAACGGAAATATCGACGATGCGACGGCTCATGCCCGCCCTCCGCTTGCCGGGGCGCCCTGCGGCGCTTCCCGGACAGTGTAACGCCGGTTATTCGACATGCGGACCGTTACTTTCGCGGCGGCGATCCCGAGACCGGTCCTCCCCGGCAGCCTGCCCCGGCCCCCTTTTCGTCGCCCCGGCCTTGAGCCGGGGCCTTGTGCGGCCGAAGCGGGCGGCCTGAGGTCCCGGAGCGACCCCGGCTCGGGGTCCGGGGCAGGCTGCTCCGCGCCGTCCGGGACGACGCTGGGGGCGGCCCTTCGGGATGTGTCATGAAATGTCATGCGATGTCATGTCCGGGCGCGAATTCATCCTCGCCGTCGTCATCGTCCCGGTCCTCATCGTCGTCCCAATCCGGATCGTCTTCGCCGCCGCGCCCTTCGTCCTGTTCGAGCCGGGTCCGCCTGCGTTCCTCGACCTCCTCCGGGGCCCAGGGGTCGTAGATTTCGTCGTATCCGTTTCGGCGCTGGTAGAGCCAGTCATGCTCCGCGCCGTCGGCCCGGTCGTCGTCGATGGTGCCGTCGGCCCGGCCGTCGTCGCCGAACCCGCCGTCGCCGGCCCAAGGGCAGTATTCGTAGGTTTCCTCGGGCGGGTCGTCCCCCGCTTTCGCGAGGGCAGGCGGCGGGGGCGGGTCGTCCCCCGCTTTCGCGAGGGCAGGCGGCGGGGGCAGGTCGTTGGCCGGTGCGGGCGGAGTCCCGAAGCGCACGGGCAGGCGGGTGCGCTCCTCGACGGCCGCGACGAGCCTGCGGGCGGCCTCCTCATGCGCGGCGGCGTCGAACCCTTCCTGCGTCTCCAGTTCCTCCCGGCTGTCGCGGTGGCGGGCGAGCGCGCGTTCGGCGCGGCCATGGCCCCGGCGCACGGCCTCGGCGAGCGGACCCGGCTCGGTGCCCGCCTCCATGGCCTCGCCGGCCTCGATCTCGCCCAGTTCGTCCTCATGCGCCACCGGCCAGAG
>JAPOZD010000277.1 GCA_026706245.1 Alphaproteobacteria bacterium | reverse complement strand
CGATTTACCCCTCGGCGTCATCCCGGACGGCGCGGAGCGCCGATCCGGGACCTCAAGCGGCCTGGTCCCGGCCGCGCGAGGCCGCGGCCTGCCCCCGAACCGGGAGAGGAGATCGACAACCGGACGGCTTCATGCCCGAACCGGCTACAGCATATGAACCCTGCGCATGCAAAACATGACATTTCATGACACAGGCCGGGGAGGACCACGACCAAACATGACATTCAATGACATCGGCCGGGGAAGCCCGGTCCGGCCATATCGCGGTCCTGCCGCCCTGTTCAGCGGTCGGCGGGCCAGGTGTCGGCGAGGCGGTAGCCGCGCGGCCAGGGGTCGTCGGGATGGACCATGATCTGGCGCGTGCCGGTGATCCAGGCCCGCCCGGCGAGCGAGGGCAGGATGGCCGGGCGGCCGCCCACCGTGGTCTCGCCCTCGATCCGGCAGTCGAAGCGGGAGTCGATCAGCGAGACGCCCACAAAGCTGTCGCCCGCACGGAGAACGCCCTTCGCGTGCAGCACGGCCAGCCGGGCGGAGCAGCCGGTGCCGCAGGGCGAGCGGTCGATCTTGCCGGGGCGGATGGCGACCGCATTGCGGCCATGAGGGACGCCGCCGCGATATTCGAGCGGGGCGGCGAACTGGCAGAAGGAGAGATGCGCCCAGTCCGTCTGCTCGGGATGGCGGAAGCCGATCTGCTCGTTCGCGGCGCTGACGATGCGCATGCCGGCCGCGGCAAGGTCGCGCGCCTCGTCGGGCCGGAGCGCGAAGCCGAGCGCGGCTGCGTCCACGATGGCGTAGCTGTCGCCGCCATAGGCGGTATCGACCCGCAGTGTGCCAAAGCCCTCGACCTCGAGCGGCGCGTCCAGCCGGTCGGCGAAGGAGGGGACATTGCGGATGCGCACCCGCTCGGCCTTGCCGTCCCGGCAGGCGGCGATGACCTCGACCGGGCCGCCCGGCGCCTCCAGCAGGAAGCGGGTCTCCGGCTCCTCCATCGCCACGATGCCGGTCTCCAGCAGAACGGTCGCGACGCACATCGCGTTGGAGCCGGACATGGGCGGGGTGTCCTCCGGCTCCATGACGATGAAGCCCATCGCCGCGGCCGGGTCCTTCGCCGGCACGAGTAGGTTGATATGGCGGAAGACGCCGCCGCGCGGCTCATTCAGCACCACGTCGCGCAGCCGGCCGTCCCTGGCGATGAAGCGGCTCTGCTCCCAGAGCGTCGTCCCCGGCGGCGGCGCCACCCCGCCCACGATCACGTCCCCCACCTCGCCCTCGGCATGGCAGCCGACGACATGGATCAGCTGCGTGGTCCGCATGGCTCAGCGCGAGGCCCGGCCGGCCTATCCGCCCGCTCCGGCGAACAGCGCCGGGTCGGGCGATTCGAGCAGGCGCTTGAGCCTGGAGAGGAAGCGTCCGGCGGGCGCGCCGTCGAGGGCCCGGTGGTCGAAGGTGACGACGAAGGTGGCGATGTCGCGGATCGCGACCTCGTTTCCGGCGACGGCAGGCATGCGCCGCATCCGGCCGACGCCGAGAATGGCGCATTGCGGCGGGTTGAGCACAGGCGTGAACCAGTCCACGCCGAGCGCGGCGAGGTTGGTGACGGTGAAGGTGGCGCCCTCGAAATCCGCAGGCGCGAGCTTGCGGGACCGCGCCCGGGCGGTCAGATCGGCGGCGGCGTGCGCGATGCCGCCGAGGTCGAGCCTGCCGGCACCGCGCAGCACGGGCACGACGAGCCCGTCCTCGACATCCACGGCCATGCCGAGATTGATCTCCCGGTAGCGGTGGATCGCCCCGTCCACGAAGGCGGCGTTGAGCGCGGGGTTCGCCTCCAGCGCAGCCGCGGCGGCCTTCAGCACGATGTCGTTCAAGGCCGGCACGATGCCGTAGGCCGCCCGCCATTCGCTGCGGTTGGCGTTGCGGAAAGCGCGCATGGCGGTCATGTCGATATCGAGGCCTTCGGTCACCTGCGGCGTGCCGGTCCAGTGCGCGCTGAGGCGCTCGGCCGTGACCCGCCGGATGCCCTCCAGCGCAATCACGTCATGCGCGGGCTCGCCCGACGGCTTCTCTTCCAGCGGCGGGGCCGTGCCCGAAGCGACGGCGCGCTGCACGTCCTCCTTGGTGACGCGCCCGCCGGGGCCGGTGCCTTCCAGCCGGTCGGCGTCCACGCCATGCCGTTCCGCGAGGCGCCGGGCGACGGGCGTGACGCGCTGCTCGTCCGACACGGCCGCCGGCGCCGCCGCGGTCTCGTCCGTCCTTTCCGGCAGGTCCTCGCCGCTCTCGCCGATCCAGGCGAGCGTCGCGCCGACCGGATATTCCCGGTCCGCCTCCGCGTCGATGCGCAGCAGCACGCCGCCGGCCGGCGCCTCGACATCGACCGTCGCCTTGTCCGTCTCGACGGAGTAGAGCGGCGCGCCCTGTTCGACCGGCGCGCCTTCCGCCGCATACCATTCCACGATCCTGCCGCGCTCCATGGTGTGGCCGAGCGCGGCGAGCCTGAGGCGGACCGCCATCAGGCCATGACCTTCCTGACAGCGTCGCAGACGGCCGCGCTGTCGGGCACCGTCACGTTGACCAGCTCCTCGGCGAACGGCATCGGCACATGAGGGCTGCCGACCCGGACGATGGGCGCGCGCAGGTCGTGGAAGCACTGCTCGGCGAGCGCGGCGGCGATCTCCGCGCCGGTGCCGGCGAAGGAGGAATCCATCTCGCAGACCACGGCGCGGCCCGTGCGGCGCACGGACTCGCAGATCGTCTCCATGTCGAGCGGGGCCAGCGTCCTCGGGTCCACGACCTCGATGTCGTAGCCTTCGTCCTCAAGCGCGACGCCCGCCTCCAGCGCGCGCGGCACCATGCCGCCGATGGCGACCACGGTCGCGTCCTCGCCCTCGCGCTTGATGTCGGCCTTGCCGAAGGGGATGACATAGTCCTCCTCCGGCACTTCGCCCTCGCTCACATAGAGCGCCTTGTATTCGAAGAAGGCCACTGGGTCGGGGCTGCGGATCGCGGTCTTCATCAGGCCCTTGGCGTCATAGGGCGTGCTCGGCGCCGCCACCTGGAGGCCCGGCACATGCATGAACCAGGATTCCATGATCTGCGAATGCTGGGCCGCGACCAGCCGGGCGGGGCCGCAGGGCAGGCGGATGACGATGGGCACGCTCGCCTGTCCGCCGGTCATGTAGCGCATCTTGGCCGCCTGGTTGACGACCTCGTCCATCGCGCAGGTGATGAAATCGACATACATGATCTCGACCACCGGGCGCATGCCGGCCAGCGCGGCGCCGACACCGAGGCCGACAATGCCCGCTTCCGCAATCGGCGTCTCGAAGATGCGGTCGGGCCACTTGTCCACGATGCCCTGGGTGACGGTGTAGGGGCCGCCATGGGCGATCACGTCCTCGCCGATGACGAAGACGCTCTCGTCGCGGGCCATTTCCTCATGCAGCGCTTCCCGGAGCGCGTCGCGGAGCGCGATGGTCCTCATGCCGAAACCCTCCATTCCGTATCCAGCACGTCGGTCAGCACGTCCTCCGGCTCCGGCAGCGGGCTCTCCTCGGCATACGCCACGGACCGCGAGACCTCCGCCGCAACCTCGCCCTGGATGGCCTCGTCCTCATCGTCGCCCAGCCACTGGCGCTCCTTCATCCACGCGCTGAAGAGCTTGATCGGGTCGCGGTTCTCGCGCCAGTCATCGACTTCCTCGCGCGAGCGGTATTCCTCCATGTCGCCCAGGCTGTGGCCGTAGAAACGGTATGTGCGGGCCTCGATCAGGGTCGGGCCCTCGCCATTGCGGGCGCGGGCGACGGCCTCGCCGGCGGCCTCATAGACCGCCTCCAGGTCCTGCCCGTCCACGGAGACGCCGGGGATGGCGTAGGAGGCGGCCATGTCGGCCACCGAGTCCACCACCGCGACATTCTTCCGGGGCACCCATTGCTGGTAGCCGTTGTTCTCGCAGACATAGATGACCGGCAGCTTCCACAGCGAGCCGAACAGGAGGCCCTCATGGAAGGGCCCGCGCGCCGCCGCGCCGTCGCCGAAGAAGACGACCGACACCTGGTCGCTCTTGCGGATCCTGCTGGCGAGCGCCGTGCCGGTGCCGGGGCCGATGCCGCCGGCGACGATGCCGTTCGCGCCCAGTATGTTGCGCGAGAAGTCGGCGATGTGCATGGAACCGCCCTTGGCGCGGCAGCTCCCGGTCGCGCGCCCGAACAACTCCGCCATCATGCGGTCCATCGGCGCGCCCTTGGCGAGGCAGTGCCCGTGGCTGCGGTGGGTTCCCAGCACATAGTCGTCGTCGCGCAGATGCGCGCACACCGCGACCGCGATGGCCTCCTCGCCGCAATAGGTGTGGAGCGTGCCCTTGACGGAGCCGAGGCTGGTCTGGCGCAGCGCTTCTTCCTCGAAGAGGCGGATTCGCCACATATCCGTGTAGATCCTGCGGCTGAGCTCGGCATTGAGAGTCATGGCGCCTCCGGTTCGCTGTTCGGGCAATCGACGCCTATATTCACGGAGACGCGCCGCTATGTCATCAGGAGTCGTGACAGATCGGGATGCCGGGGTCGTTGGCGGTTCCGACTGCTGAAACGCAGCCGGATCGGGCCGCGCTCCGACGCCCGTCGCCGAGGCTGCTTCGCGGTACTACTCCGCCGCCTCAGCCCGGAACGCCGGCGAGAAGTGCGGGGCGACTTCGCGGGCGAAGCGGGCCATGACCTCACGCTGCAGGTCCTTGGGCATGCCGGGCGTGGCAGCCGAGACGAGTGCATAGTCGAAGCCGAGCGCGGCATAGCCCCTGAGGCGCTCCACGGCGGTTTCCGGCGAGCCGACAAGGTTCATCTCGCAATAGGGGCCGAGCTCGTCCGGGTCCGCCATCTTGCGCAGATTGGCGAACATACGGGAGAACTGCTGGTATTCCTCGATATTCTCCCAGGGATTCGCGTCCGCTTCGTAATGGTCGGCCTGGATCGAGAAATAGGGCGGGAAATAGCGCCGCGCGAGCTTCACCGCCTCCTCGTCGCTGTCGGCGATCAGCATCTTGATCGAGATGGCCTTGCTGCGGTCTGCATGCGCCGGCGCCTGCTCGTCCCAGGTCGCCAGGATTTTCTCCAGCAGGCGCGCCGGGAAGGTGGAGAGGCAGAGCGGCGGCAGCGCGAGCCCGGCCATCACGCCCGCGCTTTGCGGGCTGCCGATGGCGCCGTAGAACTTCACCGGCTTGTCCACCGGCTCCGGGCGCAGGCGGACCGGGCGCGGCACCTTGTAGTAGGTCCCGTCATGGGTGAATTCCTGCCCGGATAGGCCCTTGCGGATGATGTCCAGCGACTCCGCGAAGCGGCCGCGCGCCTCCGGCATGGATACGCCGTAAGCGTCGTATTCGGACTTCGCCGTGCCGCGCCCGAGGCCCAGATGCAGGGTGCCCCGCGTCAGCGAGTTCAGCATCGCGATCTCTTCGGCGATGCGTACCGGGTGGTACCAGGGCAGCACCAGCACCGAGGTACCGAGCCCGATATCCGGGCAGAGCGCGGCGACATGCGCCATGAAGAGCAGCGGGCTCGGCGTCGGGTAGTAGTCCGAGAAATGGTGCTCCAGCATCCAGACCGATTCGTAGCCGAGCGCCGCAGCGAGCTGCACGTCCTCGATCACCTCGTCATAGAGCACCTTGTCGGACTTGCGGACATCGGTGGAGGGCGCGGTCTGCACGCCGAAGGTCATGGCTCGGACCGTCGTCATGGGCGCAGCTTCCTTTGCTTGCGGGCCGGGAGAGCGGAGGCTACCCGCCAGGCGTCACGGTCGGCAAGCGCAAGCGGCGCTGCCGAACCGACAGCGCCGCCCGGACTGCGTCAGGGACGCAATGTCTCCGCTATAGGGCTTCCGGCCCGCTCTCGCCGGTGCGGATGCGGACGGCGTGGCTCACGTCGTAAACGAAGATCTTGCCGTCGCCGATCTGGCCGGTATTGGCGGCCGCGCGCACCGTTTCCAGCGCCCGCTCCACCGTGCCATCGTCCACCACGACCTCGATCTTCACCTTCGGCACGAAGCTGACGGTGTATTCGGCGCCGCGATAGATTTCGGTGTGGCCCTTCTGGCGGCCGAAGCCCTTGACCTCGCTGACCGTCAGGCCCTCGATGCCGTCGCTCATCAGGGCCTCGCGCACGGCGTCGAGCTTGTGCGGCTTGATGATGGCCATGAGCAGCTTCATGCCGGGTCTCCTTTCCGGTTCAGTGCAAATCGTAGCCGCTTTCGCCATGCGAGACGAGATCGAGCCCCTGGATCTCCTCGTCCTCGCTGGTGCGGATGCCTCCGGTCAGCGCGCCCACGATCTTGACGACGACGAATGTCAACACGGCGGCCCAGACGACCGTCGCCACGACGCCGATGACCTGCGTGACCAGCTGGTCGCCCATGGTGACGCCCTCGTCGTAGCCCGGGCCGTCGAAGACAGGCGACATGAGCACGGCAAGCAGAAGCGTGCCGAGAATGCCGCCGACGCCGTGGACGGCGAAGACGTCCAGCGAATCGTCGATCTTGAGGGCGTTCTTCACGACTCCGACCGCGTAGAAGCAGATCGCGCCCGCCGCCGCGCCGATAATCAGCGCCCCCGTGGGGCCAACGAAGCCGGAGGCCGGGGTGATCGTGGCGAGGCCCGCAATGACGCCGGTGGCGAAGCCGACGAGGCTCGGCCGCCCGAAGCGCACCCACTCGATCAGCATCCACACGACGGCGGCCGTCGAGGCGGAGAGATGCGTGACGAGGATCGCCATGCCGGCGCCGCCGTCCGCGGCAAGCTGCGAGCCGCCGTTGAAGCCGAACCAGCCGACCCAGAGCATGGCCGCGCCCATGGCCGTCATGCCGGGATTGTGCGGCGGGCGCAGCTCGCGCGGAAAGCCGCGCCGGGGGCCGAGCAGCGAGGCCAGCACCAGCGCCGACACGCCCGCCGTCGCATGGACCACGAGGCCGCCCGCGAAGTCCTTGATGCCCATGTCGGCGAGCCAGCCGCCACCCCAGACCCAGTGGCAGACCGGCACATAGACGGCCAGCAGCCAGAGGACCGAGAAGACCAGGATCGATGAGAACTTCATCCGCTCCGGGAACGCGCCGACAATCAGCGCCGGGGTGATAACCGCGAAGGTCATCTGGAAGGCGAGGAAGACATTTTCCGGAATAGTGCCGGAGGCCGCCTCCGTGCCCATGCCCCATGCGAGCACGCGGCTGAAATCGCCGATCAGGTGGCCGCCCTCCCCGAAAGCGAGCGTGTATCCGAACAGGATCCAGAGGATCGACATCAGCCCGGCAATGGCGAAGCACTGCATCATCACCGAGAGCACGTTCACCGCCCGCACCAGTCCGGCGTAGAACAGTGCAAGGCCCGGCAGGGTCATGAACAGGACGAGCGCCGTCGCCGTCATGATCCAGGCGGTGTCGCCGCCGCTGATGCCGTCTGCCGCAAACGCAGGCATCGAGAACGCACAAATTAAGAGCGCCGAGGCTGCCACAAGGACAGCTTTTGCTGAAATTTTAGTCATTGCCGCTACCGAACTCCTGCAGAGGACAACCGTTCCCCTGTAAGAAGCAAACTGCGTGCCGTAAGACGGCAATATGCCGGGAGAGCCGTTTATCCGCCCTTGCGGGGCCGCTCGGCGACCGGGCCGCCAGCGTCCTTCCAGGCCGTGAAGCCGCCTTCGATATGGGCGACGGGCTCCAGGCCCA
>JAPOZD010000256.1 GCA_026706245.1 Alphaproteobacteria bacterium | reverse complement strand
CGCGCCTATCCTGGAGCCGAGTGGTGAGCCGTCTGGCCGACGCGCGCTTCCTCGCGGAAGCGGTGCCGGACCCCGAGATTCCGGTGCTCACGGCTGGCGATCTCGGGCTGGTGCGGGACGTGGCGGAGAGAGACGGCAGGCTGGTCGTGCGGCTGACGCCCACCTATAGCGGCTGCCCGGCAAGCGAGGCGATCCGCCGCGATGTCGAGGCGGCGCTCGCCTCGGGCGGGTTTGCGGATGCGGTCGTCGAGACCTGCCTCGCGCCGGCCTGGACCACGGACTGGATGTCGAAGGCGGGCAAGGCCAAGCTCGCCGCCTACGGCATCGCCCCGCCCACGCGCGGACCGGTCGTCTGCCCGCATTGCGGCGGCGCCATAGTGGAGGAGATCAGCCGCTTCGGCTCCACGCCTTGCAAGGCGCTTTGGCGCTGCCTCGGCTGCCGTGAGCCGTTCGAGCGCTTCAAGTGCCTGTAAGGCCGCGGTTCCACGACCTCATCGTCGCTGAAGTTCGCCGGGAAACCCCCGGTTGCGTTTCCGTCGCGTTCGAGGTGCAGGACAAGCTGGCCGGGGCCTACCGCTTCGTGCAGGGCCAGTTTCTGACGCTGCGCCGGGACTTCGACGGGGAAGAGATCAGGCGGTCCTATTCCATATGCTCCGGCCCGGACGACGGCGAGCTTCGCATTGCCGTGAAAGAGGTGCCGGACGGGTGTTTCTCCGGCTGGATCAACAACGAGCTCAAGGCCGGGGACACGCTCTCGGTCATGACGCCCGACGGCCGCTTCCACCACCCGCTCGAGCCGGGAGGCCAGGGCCGCTATGCGCTGTTCGCGGCCGGCAGCGGCATCACGCCGGTCATCTCCGTCGCGCGCACATTGCTCGCCTCGGAGCCGGAGAGCGAGGTGCTGCTGTTCTACGGCAACCGGAACGCAGGGGACGTGATCTTCCGGGACGCACTGGACGACCTGAAGAGCCGCCATCTCGGCCGCTTCTCCGTGCTCCATATCCTCTCCGGCGAGGACCAGGAGGTGCCGCTCTGCCATGGCCGCATCGATGCCGGGAAGACGCAGGCGCTGATGGAGGCGTTCGGCCCGGCGGAAACATTCGACGAATCGCTGGTCTGCGGGCCGGGTGACATGGCGGAGGCCGTGCCCGCCGCGCTCATGGCTGCCGGCATGGCCGCGCCGCGTATCCGCACCGAGCGCTTCATCGGCAATCCGGGCCAGGTCATCGCACCTCAAGAAGTGGCTGCGGAAGAGCGCGCCGCCGGCGCAGCCGAAGTCACCGTCGTGTTGGACGGCGCCCGGCGCCGCTTCGCCATGGGCTTCGACGGCGAGCGCATCATCGACGCCGGCCGCCGCCACGGCCTCGACCTGCCCTTCTCCTGCAAGGGCGGCATGTGCTGCACCTGCCGGGCCAGGCTCGTCTCCGGACAGGTCGATATGCTGCAGAACTATTCGCTGGAGCCCTGGGAGCTGGAAGCCGGCTTCGTCCTCACCTGCCAGTCCCGCCCGCTGACCCGCGAAGTGGTCCTCGATTACGACGCGCTTTGAGGCGTGTCGGGTGTCGACATGGCGCTGTGCGACGGCCGGCGTCCGGTATGCTTCAGACCGTCAATCGCGAGCATCCATTAGGTCGTAAAGCTCCACCCGACTATCGACATTCACACCGGGCACCGGCCGGCCGCATTTTGTCAGCAAGGAAAAGGAACGCCCACGCCCGCCCTCGTTCCATACATAGTCGGCCAGAATACGTTCGACCAATGTGGCAAGCGTTTCGCCTTCCTCGGCGGCGCGGGCCTCCGCTGCGCGGACAAGGCGCTCGTCGAAATCCATGATCGTCTTCATCGACGGAATTCCTAGCTTCCCTGCAATATCAAGTCAATTGCAGCTCGCCGTCATGCAAACACCGCCATCACCTCTTCGAAGGCCTTCATCTGACCGCCGGCGGCCGAGGACGGGACCAGAACCGGCGTGCGGACGCCGGCGGCGCGTAACTCCTCCACCCCCTCGCGAATCCTGGCCGGCGGGCCGAAGAGCGTGACATCGGCGAGCCAGCGGTCCGAGAGGCAGGCGGCGACCGCCGCATCGCCCTCCGGCATGGCGCGCTCCACCGCCTCCATCTCCTCCCGGTAGCCCGCGTCCTTCCAGTAGTTCCGGTAGTAGGGAAGCTGGGCATAGCGGGTGAGCGTCTTTCGGTTGACCGCCTTGGCCGCTTCCAGGTCGTCGGAGACGCAAGTAGGGGTCATGCAGGCGATCTCGAAGCCGGCGTCATCCCGCTTGTCCGCCGGCAGCGCTTCCAGCGACGCCGGAATATGGCTGCGCGCGGCATTGGCGAACACGATGCCGTCGGCGATCTCGCCGGCGAGCGCGATCATCCGCGGCCGCATCGCCGCCAGCACTACCGGCGGCAGCCCGCCCGTGCGCGGGACGCCCCGGATTTCCTCGACGAAAGCGCGGATATCGCCGAGCGGCTTGCCGGGCCTGATCCCCATGCGCTCATGGGTCGGCTGGTGCGACACGCCGATGCCGAAGCGGAACCGCCCGCCCGAGACCTCGTGGATGAAGGCCGCCGCCTGGGCGAACTCCTCCGCCTGCTGGAAATAGATCGGCGCGATCGAGGTGGCGAAGACCGCGCGCTCCGTCACATGCGCCAGCGCATGGCAGAGCCCGAGGCCGCTGAACGGGCTCGGGACCCACATGCCGGCAAAGCCCCGCCGCTCGATCTCGCGGGCGAGTTCCAGCGTGGCAAGGCGGCGGCCGGGGACGGCGGTGAGGCTGAGGGCAGGCAAGTCCATCGGGCGGGACCCTTCCATTGCGAAGGGCGCAAGACTGGCACGGTTCCGCTTCCGGCGGGAAGCGTTCCCGCCTAGACTCTTGCCGCCATGGCACCCCTCCCCTCCCACGCCTCCATCGTCATCGTCGGTGGCGGCATTGTCGGGCTGAGCCTCGCCTACCATCTGGCGAAGGCCGGGCGCGACGGCGTGCTGCTGCTCGAGCGCAAGCAGTTCACCTGCGGCACCACCTGGCACGCGGCGGGCCTGGTGCGCTCGGCCGCGCCGCATCCGACGCTCGCCGCCATCCTCGCCGATTCGTCCCGGCTCTACGCCGAACTCGAGGCCGAGACGGGCCAGCCCACCGGCTACCGGCAGACAGGCTCGATCTACACCGCCGGCAATGCCGAGCGCTGGGAGGAGCTCAAGCGCTCGGCGGCGAGCGCGCGCGCCTATGGCGCCGAGATCGAATTCTGCACGCCGGCGGACCTGAAGCGCCTCTGGCCGCTCCTGCATGTCGATGACCTGATCGGCGGCAGTTTCTATGCCGGTGACGGCCAGACCAATCCGGCGGACACCGCCGCCGCGCTCGCCAGGGGCGCGCGGCAGGCCGGCGCCGTCCTGCTTGAGAATGTGAAGGTCACGGGCATCCGTGCGGCTGGCGGACGCATCACTGGCGTCGAGACCGAAGAAGGACCGGTCGCGACGGAATGCGTTGCGAATTGCGCCGGCATGTGGGCGCGCGAAGTCGGCCTGATGGCCGGGACGCCCGTGCCGCTCCACGCGGCGGAGCATTTCTATATCGTCACCGAGCCGATGGAAGGCGTGGAGGCCGGCCTTCCGGTCATGCGCGACCAGGACAGCTCGGCCTACTACAAGGAGGACGCCGGCAAGCTGCTCGTCGGCGCTTTCGAGCCGGCAGCGAAGCCTTGGGGCATGGACGGCATACCGGATGATTTCTGCTTCGACCAGCTTCCCGACGACTGGGACCATTTCGAGCCGATACTGGAAGGCGCGCTGCACCGCGTGCCGGCATTGAGGGAGACAGGCATACGCCTCTTCTTCAACGGCCCGGAGAGCTTCACCCCGGACCAGGCGTTCCATCTCGGCCCCGCCGGCAATGTCGAGGGCTTCTGGATCGCGGCCGGCTTCAACTCAATCGGCATCCAGGCGGCAGGCGGCATCGGCCAGCGGCTGGCGGCGTGGATCGAGGAGGGCGTGCCGCCCTGCGACCTCTCGGCCTTCGACCCGCGCCGAATGCAGCCCTTCCAGAACGGCAGGACCTATCTGAAGGCGCGCGTGAGCGAGGCGCTGGGCCTCCTCTACGCCATGCACTGGCCCTACCGGCAATTCGAGACGGCGCGCGGCGAGCGGCGGTCCCCGGTGCATGGCGCGCTGGCGGAAGCGGGCGCCTGCTTCGGCGAAGTCGCCGGCTGGGAGCGCGCCAACTGGTTCGCGCGGCCGGGCGAAGAGCCTGTCTATGAATACAGCTACGGACGGCAGAACTGGTTCGGGGCGAGCGCCGCCGAGCACCGGAGCGTCCGCGAGGAAGCCGGCGTGTTCGACCTCACCTCCTTCGGCAAGATCATGGTCGAGGGCCCGGACGCCGAAGCCCTGCTGCAATGGGTCTCGGCCAACGACATGAGCCGCCCGCCCGGAAGCGTGATCTACACGCAATGGCTGAATGCGGCGGCCGGCATAGAGGCGGACCTGACCATCACCCGGCTCGACGAGGCCCGCTACATGGTGGTGACGGCCGCGGCCGCCGCCGCGCGGGACCTCGCCCGGCTCCGCGTGGAAGCCCGCAACCGCCGCGTGGACCTGGCGGACATTACGGACGAGCTGGCCGTGTTCGCCGTCATGGGGCCGAAGTCGCGCGCCCTGCTCGCGCCGCTGACATCGGCCGACCTTTCGGACAATGCCTTCCCGTTCGGAACCTCGCAGGAAATCGAGCTGGCGGGCGCGCCGCTCAGGGCATCGCGCATAAGCTATGTCGGCGAGCTCGGCTGGGAGCTTTACGTGCCTTGGAGCGAAGCGGGAGGGGTGTTCGCGGCGTTGCGGGAATCAGGCGCACGGCCCGTCGGGATGCATGCGCTGGACAGCCTCCGCATCGAGAAAGCCTACCGCCACTGGGGCCACGATATCGCCCCTTCCGACAATCCGCTCGAGGCCGGCCTCGCCTTCGCCGTGAAGCCCGACGCCAAGGACTTCCTCGGCCGCGAGGCCTATCTCCGCGCCCGGGAGGCCGGCCCCTCGCGCCGCCTGATGCAGTTCCGCCTGCTCGACCCCGAACCGCTGCTTTACGGCCATGAGCCGATCCTGGCGGACGGCTGCACGGTCGATACGCTGACCTCCGCCAATTACGGCCACGCGCTGGGCGGGGCGGTGGGCCTCGGTTATGTGCCGGCGCAGGCACTCGATGCGGGCGAATTCGCCATAAATGTCGCCGGCGTCACCGTTCCCGCCGAGGCTTCGCTCAGGCCTCTCTACGACCCGGGGAACCGCAGGATGCGGGGTGTCTGACGAGTTGGTTCCCGACGGTCGTCGAAATCGGGAGACATCCGGAGCAGCGAAAGGCGCTTGCCTTCGGGCTTTCTGACAGCGTTTCACGATATGCAGTCTTGGCATAAATGAGCGCTGATTTTGCATTTATCATCCAAATTCCAAATCGCTAGAGACTGCTACTTGCGATGAAGAATGCGCCTTGTCGTGCGGCAATGCTGACGCAACCGGGCCTTGCCGGCTGGCAAACCGATACGGTTGCACCGGGATGAAACCCATGAAGAAATCGGATGTTGTCGGCCGGGTTGCCGACAGGACGGGTTTGAGCAGGGGCACGGCGGAAGACGCGGTCAATGCCATGCTGGTTGAGATAGGAGAAGCGCTGGCTCGCGGCGAAGTCGTGCGCATATCGGGCTTCGGCAGGTTCTCCGTAAGGACCCGCCCGGCCCATACCGGACGCAATCCGGGCACTGGCGAACCGATACAGGTCGGCGTCTCGAAAACACCGCTCTTCAAGGCCGGCAAACGTCTCAAGGAGACTGTGAACTAACGGGTTCCCGGCGGCCGGGCTTTTCGGAGGCCGGGGGCGAGGGCTGGAGCCGCCCCCGGTTCGTCAGCCCGCCTTGACCGCTGGCCCGGCCGTGCTATCCAGCGGCGGCGATGAGCGGGCTCGGCGAATTCTTCCATATGGGCGGCTATGCGGCCTATGTCTGGCCGGCCTATGGCGTAGCCGCGGCCGTGCTGGCCGGCCTGCTTGCCGAAAGCGTGCTGAGGCTGCGCCGCGCCCGGCGCCGTCTGGCGGCGCTGGAAGCCGCTGACGGCGGTGCGGACGATGCGGCCTAAGCGCCGGCGCCTTCTGCTGCTGGTCTCCGCGCTGGCACTTCTCGGCGGGGCGGCCGCGCTTGCGCTCACGGCGCTTGACGACACGATGCGCTTTTTCCACTCGCCGAGCGAAGTCGCGGCGGGGGCCGTGGCGCCGGGCCGGGAGTTCCGCATCGGCGGGCTGGTGGAAGAAGGTTCGCTGACACGATCCGGCACAACCGTCAGCTTCCGCATCGTGGACGGCGCGCACGCTGTCACCGTCCGCTATACGGGGCTGCTGCCGGACCTGTTCCGCGAAGGACAGGGCGTAGTGGCGACCGGCGCGCTGGATGGCGAGAGGAGCTTCCGGGCGACGCAGATACTCGCCAAGCATGACGAGAACTACATGCCGCCGGAGGCCGCGGAGGCGCTGCGACGCGCAGGCAAGGCGGACGGGTCATGACGGCGGAACTCGGCAACTTCGCGCTCGCGCTGGCGCTGGGCCTCGCGCTGCTGCAGGCGGCCTTGCCGCTCTACGGCGCCTCCAGGGAGAGGCCGGCGCTGATGGACCTCGCCCGGCATACGGCGCTCGGGCAATTCGTCCTCACCGCAATCGCGTTCGCTGCGCTCACGAGGGCTTATGTCGTCTCCGATTTCTCGGTCGCGGCGGTCGCGCAGAACTCGCATTCGCTGAAGCCGCTGCTCTACCGCCTGACCGGCGTGTGGGGCAACCACGAGGGCTCGCTGCTGCTGTGGCTGCTGATACTCACGCTGTTCGGCGCGATGGTGGCGGTATTCGGCGGCAGCCTGCGGAAGACCTTCCAGGCCCGCGTGCTCGCCGTCCAGGCAATGATCGGGTCCGGTTTCCTCGCCTTCACCCTGTTCACCTCCAACCCGTTTCAGCGCGTCTGGCCGCCGCCGCTGGACGGTGCGGGCCTGAACCCGCTGCTGCAGGACCCCGGCCTCGCCTTCCATCCGCCGCTTCTCTATTTCGGCTATGTCGGCCTGTCGGTCGCCTTCTCCTTCGCCGTTGCCGCCCTCATCGAAGGGCGGGTGGACCGGGCCTGGGCGCGCTGGGTGCGGCCTTGGACGCTTGCGGCCTGGGCGGGGCTGACCGCCGGCATCGCGCTGGGGAGCTGGTGGGCCTATTACGAGCTTGGCTGGGGCGGCTTCTGGTTCTGGGCCCCCGTGGAAAACGCCTCCTTCATGCCCTGGCTCGCGGCCACGGCGCTCCTGCATTCCGCCATCGCGGCCGAGCGGCGCGAGGCGCTCAGGTCCTGGACCGTCCTGCTCGCCATCCTCGCCTTTTCGCTGAGCCTGCTCGGCGCGTTCCTGGTGCGCTCGGGTGTGCTGACCTCCGTGCATGCCTTCGCCACCGACCCCGAGCGTGGCGTCTTCATCCTCCTGCTGCTCGGCGTCGCGACGGGCGGCGCGCTCGTCCTCTATGCCTGGCGGGCGCCGGCGCTCGGAGCGGGCGCGCCGTTCCGTCCGGTCTCGCGGGAGGGCGCGCTGCTGCTGAACAATCTCGTGCTGGTCACCGCCTGCGCAACGGTGCTGCTCGGCACGCTCTACCCCCTGTTCCTCGATGCGCTCGACGCCGGCAAGGTCTCGGTCGGGCCGCCCTATTTCACCGCAACCTTCGTGCCGCTGGTCGCTCCGGCGCTGGTGGCGATGGCAATAGGGCCGATGCTTGCCTGGAAGCGCGGCGATGT
>JAPOZD010000257.1 GCA_026706245.1 Alphaproteobacteria bacterium | reverse complement strand
CTTCCCGAACCGCGTGTACGGCAACGCCATGATCAGCGAGATCCTGGTCGCGGTCCCGCTGTTCGTGTTCATGGGCATCATGCTGGAGCGCTCCAAGGTCGCCGAGGAGCTGCTCGACACGATGGGCATGCTGTTCGGCGCAATGCGCGGCGGCCTCGGCATTTCCGTCTGCGTGGTCGGTGCGCTGCTCGCCGCCTCAACCGGCATCGTCGGCGCGACCGTGGTGACCATGGGGCTGCTCTCGCTGCCGACCATGCTGCGGCGCGGCTACAGCGCCTCGCTCGCCTGCGGGTCGATCTGCGCCTCCGGCACGCTCGGCCAGATCATCCCGCCCTCGCTCGTCCTCGTCGTGCTGGGCGACCAGATTTCGGACGCCTACCAGGAAGCGCAGCGCAAGCTCGGCAATTTCGCCCCGGACCCGGTGTCGGTCGGCGACCTGTTCGCGGGCGCGCTGCTCCCCGGCCTCGCCCTCGTCGGCATGTATATCCTCTACCAGATGTTCATCGCCTGGCTCCGGCCCGAATCCTCGCCGCCGATCCCGCGCGACGAACTGGTCGAGGGCCGCACGAACCGCGAGATCGCCATGCAGGTCGCCCGCGCGCTGGTCGCGCCCGTGGTGCTGATCGTCGCGGTGCTGGGCTCCATCCTCGCCGGCATCGCGACGCCGACGGAAGCGGCGGCGGTCGGCGCGATCGGCGCGACGCTGCTGGGAGGACTCAGGCTGGACCCCGAGAAGGGCCGGCCGATCTATGCCGCCGCCATCGGGCTGGTGGTCGTGCTGTTCCTGACCGGCTTCATGGACCTGCGGGTTTCGCGGGACGACATTCCCCCGGCGGACGGTGTCGGCATCGCCGTCGCCGTGCTCTGCTGCGTCGCGCTCGCCTGGGGCATCTGGGTGAGCCTCGCCCGCGTCTATACGAGCGGCGGCCTGCACGAGGTCATGCGCAGCACGACGCGGGTCAGCGCCATGGTGTTCGGCATCGTCATCGGCGCGCAGCTCTTCTCCTCCGTCTTCCGGGGGCTCGGCGGCGACGATCTCGTGCACGGCTTCCTGACCTCGCTTCCGGGCGGGGTCGTCGGCGCCATGTTCTTCGTCATGGCGCTGATGTTCCTGCTGGGCTTCGTGCTAGACTTCATCGAGATCACCTTCGTGGTCGTGCCCATCGTGGCGCCGATCCTGCTGCTGATGGACCTGAACCCGGTCTGGCTCGGGATCATGATCGCGCTCAACCTGCAGACCTCGTTCCTGACGCCGCCCTTCGGCTTCGCGCTCTTCTACCTGCGCGGCGTGGCGCCGCCCGAGGTGACGACGGTCCAGATCTACAGGGGCGTGGCGCCCTTTGTCGCAATCCAGGTGCTGGCGCTCGGCGTGGTTGCGGCCGTCCCGGAACTCACCACCTGGCTGCCGCGGATCGTGTTCGGCTCCTGAAGCCGCGCCGCCCTCTACTCCACCTCGCCCGAGGCCGCGATCCGGGCGGCGTTGTTCGGGGCCTGCTCGATCTTCCGGACCACGTCCATGCCGTCCGCCACATGGCCGAAGACGACATGCTTGCCGTCGAGCCAGGGCGTCGGCACGGTGGTGATGAAGAATTGCGAGCCGTTGGTGCCCGGCCCGGCATTGGCCATGGAGAGCAGGCCCGGGCGGTCGTGGACGAGGGTGAAGTTCTCGTCCTCGAACCGGTCGCCGTAGATCGACTTGCCGCCGCGGCCGTCGCCGCTGGTGAAATCCCCGCCCTGGATCATGAAGTCGGGGATGACGCGGTGGAAGCGCGAGCCGGCATAGCCGAAGCCGGGCTCGCCGGTCGCGAGCGCACGGAAGTTCTCCACCGTCTTCGGAACCACGTCCTTGCGCAGTTCCAGCACGATGCGGCCGGCCTGCTGGCCGTCGATAGAAATGTCGAAATAGACCTTCGGGTTCTGGGCCTGGGCGTCCGTCACAATGAGTGCTCCGAGGAAAGCGAAAAGGGGAAGGAGGCGTCTCAGCATCGAAGGCTTCCTCATCCGACCTGGGTGCCGTAGGTGCCGCGGCCGACCGCGACCAGCCTGCCCCGGTCGTCGTAAACGTCGATATCCACGACCGCGACCGTCCGCCCCGCCCGGCGGACCTTCGCCGTACCGGTGAGCGCGGTGTTCGAGGCCGGACGCAGGAAGTCCGTGCGGTAGTTGATGGTCGGCACGCCGCCGCCCCGGTTCACCACCAGCGCATAGTCGCCGACCGTGTCGATGAAGGCGGAGATGACGCCGCCGTGATACTGGCCCGTGCCGCGGGCGCGCTCGAATTCCGGGCGCATCTCGATGCGCATGGTGACCTCCTCGGCCTTCGCGTCGGCGTGGGTGACGGTAATCCCCATGCCGGCATTGAAGGGCGAGGCGTCGATCTTCGCCTGCAGCGCGGCGACGGTGAGCGGAAGCGCATCGGTCATGGGGCCGCGAATAGCACAGGCGGCCGGGCCCGCGCCAGCGGGTGCGGCAGTCCTGCGCAGGCGGGGACAGGCCCGCCGGCAACGGCTATTCTCCCGCGCCGGCAGGAAGGGGGCAGGCATCCATGCGCATCAATCTCGGCGACCTGGTGGACCGGAGCAAGGACCCGGACCTTCCCGCGATCATCGACGCGGCGGACTGGGAGCGTGCGCCCGAGCGCTCGCACCGCTGGCTCGACGGGCGCGCCCGCGCCGCCGCCCGCGCACTGCTCGGCCGGGGGCTCAAGCGCGGCGAGCGCATCGCGATCTTCGCCGCCAACAGCGCCGACTGGCTCGCCGTCTATTTCGGCGCCATGCGCGCGGGCCTCGTCGTCGTGCCGGTCAACTGGCGCTTTCCGGACGAGACCGTGGCCCATGTGCTGCGGGACAGCGGCTCGCGGCTGGTGTTCGTGGACGAGGCGCGCCGGAACCGCGTCCCGGACGGCCTGCCGGCGGTCGAATTCGGCCGGGACTTCGAGGCGTTCCTCGACCCCGGTGACTTCGAGACGGTCGTTCCCGGGCCGGACGAGGTGGCGCAGATCCTCTATACCTCCGGCTCCACCGGCATGCCCAAGGGCGTGCCGCTCACCCATGCGGGCCATCTCTGGGTGGTGGAGATGCGGCTCGGACAGACCCTGGAGAACGACCGCGACCGCTTTCTCGTGGCCGCGCCGCTCTACCACATGAACGCGCTCGCCAGCACCAAGTTCCTGCTTTCCGGCCATGCCAGCATGGTGCTGCTGGCGCAGTTCACCGCACAGCGCTACCTGGAGGCGATCCCGCGCTTCGGCTGCACCCGGCTCACCTCCGTGCCGACCATGATCGCGCTCGCGCTGCAGGAGCGGGAGCTGATCGCCCGGCTCGACCTCTCCGGGGTGGAGGTGGTGACGATGGGCTCGGCCCCGGCGACGGCCGGGCTGTTCGCCGAGACCCGGCGCGTCTTCCCGAACGCCCGCATCGCCTACGCCTACGGCACGACGGAGGCGGGACCCTGCGTGTTCGGCCCGCATCCGGACGGCCTGCCCACGCCGGACCTCGCGCTCGGCGCGCCGCTCCAGGGCGTGGCGCTGCGCCTCACCGCCGGCGCCGACATGGACGCCGACGAGGGCGAGCTCCAGATGCGCTGCCCGGCCAACATGCCGGGCTATCTCAACCTGCCGGCGAAGACCGCCGAGGCCGTCACCGCCGACGGCTTCTACCGCACCGGCGACGTCATGCGCCGCGACGGGGACAGCTTCTACTATTTCGTCGGCCGCGTGGACGACATGTTCACCGTCAATGGCGAGAATGTCTGGCCGGGCGAGGTCGAGAAGGTGCTGGAGGGCCATCCCGACATCGCCCAGGCCTGCCTCGTGCCGGTGCCGGACCCGGTGCGCGGCAACATGCCGGTCGCCTTCGTGGCGGCCCGGCCGGGCGCGCGGCTCGACGCGGACGCGGTCAAGGCCCATGCGCTCGCCGAGGCGCCCGCCTACATGCACCCCCGCCGGGTGCATTTCCTCGCCGAACTGCCGCTCGCCAGCACCAACAAGGTGGACCGCGCCCTCCTCGCCGAAAGGGCGCAGTCGGCGGAGGCGGAGGACGCCGGCGCCGGCCTATAGGGCGGTCTCGAACAGCGCCAGCATCCGGCTCCAGGCCCGCTCCGCCTGCGCTTCGTGATAGACGGCGGAATCCGGCGGGCACCAGCCATGCAGCGCGCCGGCATAGACCTCGATCTCCGCCGGCAGGCCCGCCGCATCGAAGGCCTGCCTGAGCGCGGTCTTCGCTTCCGGCTGCTTCGCGTCGTCGTTCTCCGCGATCGCGAACAGGTAGTGCGCGCGCATTTTCCCGACGAGCCGGTGCGGGCTGTCCGGACTGTCGGTCACGAGCCTGCCGCCGTGGAAGGAGGCGCCCGCGCCGACACGGTCCGGGAAGGCGGCCGCGGTGCGCATGGTCATGGAGCCGCCCATGCAGTAGCCCGTCGTGCCCATTTTCCGGTCCTTCGCCACCGCGTCGCGGCTGTCGAGGAAGCCGACAAAGGCCCCGGCGTCCGTTACCGTCCTCTCCGGCGTCAGCGAGCGCATCAGCGGGAAGACCTTGCTGCGCACCGCCTCGTCCCGGAAGGAGGCGCCCTCCGGGAAGACAGGTGCCCGCTCGGTCCGGTAATAGGGGTTGACGGCCAGCACCGCATAGCCTGATTCGGCGAGCCGCCGCGCCATCTGCCGGAAGGCGGGCCTGAGGCCGAGCGCATCCGGCCAGATCAGCACGCCTGGATGGGCGCCGCTTGCGGGATGCACGAAATGGCAGTCCGCCATGCCGTCGGGCGTCGGCACCTCGACATCCGCCGCCGCCACCTCCCGCGCGTCGGCGGCCCGGGGCAGCAGCATCGCCATCCCGGCCCCGACCGACAGCGCCCCGAAGGCGCGCCGGGTGAGCCGTCCGGACCGGCGCAGATGCTCCTCCGCCTCGCGGACCGTTCTTTCATCGCACATGATCGCCTCCCGTTGTCCCGTGTTCCGCCCCGCAGCCGGGCGCGTCCCGCCGGGCGAGGTCCTCGACATGGCGCTCCACCTCGAAGACATGCGGGTCGTCAATTTCGAGCCGCCGCAATGCGCCCGCGAGCCTGCGAAGATAGTCGATATTCGCGCCGCTCGGGCCGGCCGAGCGCAGAATCTGCGCCGCCATCTCCGGGAACGGCGCCGGGCCCAGAAAGGCATGGTTGCCGACCGGCGCCACATAGACGGCGCCTTCGGCCGCGCCCTCGCGGAACTCCAGGCGCACAATCTCGCGCCGGTAGCCGTTCTTCTCCCGGTAGTCGAGTTCGTCCCAGGTTTCGCCCATCGCCGCCGCCTCGACGAAATAGGCCATGCCCCCGCAGCGCGCGCCCGCCTCGGGCACCAAGGTCACCACCCGGCCGGGCGCGTGCGGCAGCCCGCGATGGTCGTGAGAGCCCTGCCAGAAGCGGCGCGTCCAGCCCCGCACATGCGCGACCCGCTTCTCGCGGAACGGAATGTCCGGCCGCCAGATGAGCGAGCCGTAGCCGAATATCCAGGCGCCCTCCGCCCGCCCGCTCATGGCGACCGCGCGATGTGGTCGAGGATGGCGCGGGCGGTGAGCTCCGGGTCCTCCTCCGGCACGAAATGCCCGCACTCCTCCGCGACCAGGCCCCGCACGTCGGTCGCCACCCGCCGCATCGACGCCTCGACCTCGCCGGCGCGCCCGAAGGCGTCCGTCCTGCCGCCGCCGATGGCGAGCACCGGCATGGGCAGGCGGAAGCCCGTCGCCAGCAGCGCGGCGTTGTCGGCCGCATCCTGCGGCAGGTTGCGGTAATAGGCGAAGCCCGCGCGGAGCGCCTCGGGCTGGCTGTAGGTGCGCAGATATTCCGCCCGCGCCTCCCCGTCTATGGCGTCGGGACGCGCCGAATAGGCCCGGTAGAACCAGCCGAGATAGACGTCCTCGCGCCCGCCCACCAGCGCCTCCGGCAGGTCGGCCGTGCGGTGGAAGGCATGGTGCCAGCGCCGCCCGGCCTGCGAGAAATCCCCGCCGTCGCCGGGAATCACCACATCGATCACCGTCAGGCTCGCCGCGGCCTCCGGCCGCCTTGCGGCGAGCGCAAACGCGGTTGGCCCGCCCCAGTCATGGCCGACAATGTGCCAGCGCCCGAGGCCGAGCCGGTCCGAGAGCAGCCGGACTATGTCCTCCGCGACGGTGCGCTTGTCATAGCCGTCCGCGGGCCGCGAGGAATCGCCGAGGCCGCGCAGGTCCGGCGCAATTACCGGATGGCGCGCGGCGATCAGCGGCATGACATGGCGCCACTCGAACCAGGTCTCCGGCCAGCCGTGCAGCAGCACCACGGGCGGCGCGCTCCCTGGGTCCGCGCCCGCCGAGACATAGTGGATCGTCACTTCGCCGAGCTCGGCGAAGGCGTGGGCGAATTCCGTGGGCGGAGTCATGCGCGCTCCTTCGCTGGCGCAGCCGGGCGAGCGGGGCCCGAGGGAGGGACTGCCGGAAGCGTCATGATATGTCATGTTTCGTCATGGTCCGCCCCGCCATGTGTCGTGAAATGTCATGTTCTTCATGCGTGTGATGCATGTTCCATGATCCATCCGGGCATATCGTCCTCCCGTGCAGGCGTTCACCGTCGCCCCGGACGCCCGTAGGGCGAACCGGGGTCTGGCGCGGCCGGAGCAAGGATCGTGGCGGCCGGCATCGCCGCCAGTTGGGGGTAGGGGTCGGTTGCGGTCATCGTCTCTCCTCCTTCCCCGATGGGGAGCGGGTCCCTTTTCCGCGCGTATCCTGCGCGGGCGCGGGCGCGTGTCGGCGCCGGCGCGGTTCGCACGCCTGATTGCGCGCGCGAGGCAGAGGGCACACGTCTCCTGTCGGCTTCTCACGGGTTTTCAAAAACGGCGCCGCCCGGCCGCGCGGCACCGGGGAATCGGCTCCGGATGCCTCTTCCCTCGGAGCCATTGTAGCACACTCCACCAGATGTCAAGCATCAAGACAGAAATATTTCACGAAACGCGAACGAATTTCCGCCGCCGCCCGGCCTCCGGGCCGCTTCTCACCGCTCCAGGTCCGGCTCCCTGCCCTCAGCGGCCTCCCGGCCGTCGAAGCGGCCTTCGTAGATGGGGCGTGCGCCGGTCGTCGGGCCGGGATATTGCATGAAGACGATGGTGCAGCCCGTCTCCGTGTGCATCTCGTGCTCGAAATGCGGGTCTTCCATATAGACCATGTCGCCGGCGCTCAGCGTCCGGTCGCCGAAGCGGCACTCGCCCTCCGCCACATACCAGAGCTGCGCGAAATCGTGCCGGTGCAGCGGGAAGCCCGCGCCCGGCTCATAGGTGACGAGGCCGGCATTATTCGATCCTCGCATATCGTCCTTGTCCATCAGACCATGTCTCTTCACAACGTGAAAAAACCACTATATTGTCCTACCGCTAGCTATTGAACCTACGCTCAGTACTGGATAGCGTCAAAAGGCGCACCGAAGGAGTGCTCTGATTCCACTACCCGTGCAACACCCTCGCAACCCGTTACGACCGCTGTTGGCAGATAAAGAGTCCATACCAGCTGCATTTGGTCAGTGTTCGCTACCAATTAGACACGTAACGCTATCGCACAGCTCCGCAATTACTCACACAAACTAAATAGTATAGACTATGAAGCGAGAGACCAGAGTACTATTGAATAAAGCGGTTGACAGCCTTTTCTTGTCGATTGACCATTTCAATAGACCCTCTGATCGGGGACGACATGAAGCCGTCCTAATATTCTTGGATCGTGCATTTGAGCTCATATTGAAGTCTGTAATTGTTCATAGAGGAGGGAAGATACGTGGTGAGCGGGACAATCTGACCATTGGTTTCGACAGATGTGTTCGCAAATGCGTTAGTGGAGG
>JAPOZD010000162.1 GCA_026706245.1 Alphaproteobacteria bacterium | reverse complement strand
GGAACTTCAAGCCGGCGTCAAGCTGAAAGCCGGCTGCCCCGCCCGCACCGCATACGAAGGTCCAGACTGACACCGAGACCGACGTAGGAATCCCCTCTTGCGTGGGGTGTGTGAAGAAAACGCCGCAGGGCGTCGTCAACCCGCTTCCTGGTCAACCAAGCGACCGCGCACTGCAAACCGTTGCAGGTCAGGCATTTAGCCCGAGCGGTGCTTGAGCGGCAGTGCCCGCCTCGCCCTTGCGGGAACGCGTCCCGAACCGTCGCGCGGCTTCCGGGTGGCAGTATCGGAAGCACGAGTTAACAGCGCAATTCAGCAGGGAAGCCGCCGAGTTATTTGAAGGCGGCGGCGGTGCCGAAGAAGCCGCGGGCCCTCGTGTCAAGCGCAACGCTGCGCTTGACACCAGTGCAGCCGGCGGACAAGATGCGAGTGTCAGTTCACAGTCCCGGCACGCATCTTTCCGGCCCTGATAAGGAGCACTCCATGAAGACTCAAGGCCTACTCCCTCTGATGATGATGGCTACTGTGTTGTTCGCGGTTGTCATGCCTGAGCCGGCGCGCGCGGGCGATTGGAAGGAGTATGCAATTGTTTGTGAGGGACCTCGTGGTTCGTCGGTATTTACAGCGAGAGACGGCAAAGAGATACGAGAAAAAGTGCAGGGAAAATTAGTCGCTCTTGTCAACAAAATGATAGACGAAGGTTGGCAACCTTTGGGAGGCCCGAATGTGTCCACACTCATCGGGGCCTGCCAAGCGATGGTCAAAGACTAACATTCAAACTGGACCAGTCGCCGGGGGCAGGTCAGCGCTTCCAGGCGCCGACTTGGTTCCAATGGACCTGGTGCCGCGAGGCGATCTCCTGAAGCGTCCGATCTCCCCGTAGCGCCTCAAGCGCCATCTTCCCCTTCAGTTCACCCGAAAACCTGCGTCGCTTGCCCATCTGCATTCCTCAGTCAGACGGCGGAATACACCTTAACGACCGGATGCCGCTTCCCTTGCACCCATCATAGCACATTTTCTGAAAATGCAAGCCTTGTGGAGAAATATAACTTAAATTTAACGAATTTTAGCCGAACTTTTCCCGATGGGAGCACATTTCCGGTTCGGATCGAATCGTTACCCCGGTCTCCGTCGGTCCCCGCCTCCGGAACGGGGAAGCCCGTGTCCTGCTACAGCAGCCCGAGTTCGCCGAGTTCGGCGGCGAGGCGCGGGGGGAGCGCGTCGCCCTCGGCGGCAAAGTCCACGGGAAGGTCTGCGGGCGCGTCCTCGCCGCGCAGATAGCGCCAGCCCTGGAAGGGGCGGTGAGCGCGCGGAACCACGCGCACCAGGGCGTCGTCGAGCAGGATGGCGCAGCTCGGCCTGCCGCCCGCGCCCGGTGCCGGCTCGAAGGCGAGGATGCGCTGCCGCGCTTGCACGAAACCCTTGATGACCCAGTAGATCGACCCGCTGCCGGCGAGTATCGCGTCGCCGCGCCGGGGCGTCATGCGGGTGATGTGCCTTGCGATGGCGCGGCCTTCCACGGCCTTCCAGTGGGCCCGGCGCCGTTCCTGCCAGTCCGCCAGACCCTCGACGCTGTCGGTGCCGACCGACAGCTTGACGAGGTGAAGCGTGCTCTTGTCCGCGTCCATGGCCCCGCTATAGTCGCCCGGTCAGCACCGAAGCAAGGAGAGCCGCCCCGTGTCGGACGAAAAGACCGTCACCTTCCCGGTCGAGGGCACGCATGTGATGATGTTCGCTCGCTCGATCGGAGACTACAACCCCGCCTATCACGATCCCGGCAAGGGCGAGGGCAATCCGGTGGGCGCGCAGGTGGCGCCGCCGACCTTCCCGCAGGCGGTCGCCCAGTTCGACCCCGACTACCCGCTGCGCATCAAGGACGGCGAGGCCTGGTTCGGCTCGGGCGGCAGCCCGTCCGGCATCGAGGGCAAGCCGGCGACTTCGGGCGGCCTGCACGCCGAGCAGCATTTCGAATATACCCGCCCGATCCGGCCGGGCGATGTGCTGACCGTGCGCTACAGCCAGGGCGAAACCTGGGAGAAGGAAAGCCGCCGCGCCGGCAAGCTCACCTTCACCGAGCGTCTCGTCGACTATTACGACCAGGACGGCAACCATGTCTGCCGCGCGCGCGGCGTCGGCGTCAGGACCGAGCGACCGGTCGATCAGGAATAGGGGGACGCATCCGATGAAAGCCAGTGAAATCTCGGTCGGCCAGACCTTCGAGAAGGTCGTCGTCGAAGACCTGAAGCGCACCCAGCTCGTCATGTATTCGGGCACCAGCGGCGACTATAACCCGCTGCATACCGACGACCTCTATTGCAAGGAGGCCGCCGGCTATCCGGGCGTGTTCGCTCACGGCATGCTGACCATGGGCATGACCGGCACGCTCGTCACCGACCTGTTCGGAGCCGAAAATGTGCGCAAATACGGCGTGCGGTTCACCAACCAGGTCTGGCCGGGCGACACGCTGACCGCCACCGCGACCGTGCAGGAAATCCGCGACGAGGACGGCCGGGCGGTGGCGGAGATCGGCATCGAGACGACGAACCAGGACGGCAAGACCGTTGTTCTCGGCTCCGCGACGGGCCTGCTGGAAGCCTGAACGAAGAACTTACCGGGGGGACTGACGCCATGACGGCATGGGATGTCGCGGTTGTCGGCTGCGGCAATGCGGCCTTGTGCGCGGCGATTTCCGCGCGGGAGCAGGGTGCCCGCGTAGTGGTGCTGGAAAAGGCATCGGAGGAGGAGCGCGGCGGCAATTCCTTCTTCACCGCCGGCGGATTCCGCTTCGTCCATGACGGGCTGGAGGATGTCTGCACCGATGTGCTGACCGACCTCTCGGAAGCGGAAAAGGCGCGCATCGAGCTTCCCACCCATGACCGGCAGTTCTTCTACGACACGATGATGAAGGTGACGCGGCACCAGGCGGAGGAAGACCTCGCCTGGACGTTGATCGACGATTCGCGCCCGGCCATGGCGTGGCTGCGCGGGAACGGCGTGCGCTTCGTGCCGATGTTCGGCCGCCAGTCCTATGAGGTGGACGGGAAGCAGGTCTTCTACGGCGGCGTGAATATCGAGGCGGTCGGCGGCGGGGCGGGGCTGGTCGATTTCCTGCTGCGCCGGGCCGAGGCGGTCGGCATCGAAATCCGCTACGAGACGGGCGCCGCCGGCCTGGTGCAGGACGAAACCGGCCGCATCACCGGGCTCCGGCTGCGCACGCCGGAGGGCTACGAAGCGCTGGAGACCGGCTCGGTGGTGCTGGCCTGCGGGGGCTTCGAGGCCAATCCGGAAATGCGCGCGCGCTATCTCGGCCACGGCTGGGACCTGGCCCGTGTGCGCGGCACCCGCCACAATACCGGCGACGGCATCCGCATGGCGCTGGAGGCCGGCGCACGCCCGCACGGCAACTGGTCCGGCTGCCACTCCGTCGGCTGGGACATCTCCGCCCCGCCCTACGGGGACCGCGCCGTCGGCGACAATTTCCAGAAGCACAGCTACCCGCTCGGCATCATGGTGAACCTCAACGGCGAGCGCTTCGTCGATGAGGGCGAGGACTACCGCAACCTCACCTATGTGCGCTTCGGCCGCGCCATCATGGAGCAGCCGCACCGCTGGTGCGCGCAGATCTTCGACGCCAGGACCGTCCACATGCTGCGCGACGAATACCGCATCCGCGAGGTCACGAAGGTGGAGGCGGACTCGATCGAGGAACTGGCGGCCGGGCTCGAGATCGACCCGGCAGTGCTCGCGAAGACGGTCGGCGAGTTCAACGCCGCCTGCCGGTCCTCCAACGCCTACAACCCCGCCGTGCTGGACGGGGTCTCGACCGAGGGGCTGAGCCCGGAGAAGACCAACTGGGCCCTGCCTATCGACCGCCCGCCCTATGTGGCCTTCGTCACCACCACCGGCATCACCTTCACCTTCGGCGGCCTGCAGATCGACAATGAGAACCGCGTCCAGGACCTCTCCGGCCGCCCGATAGACGGGCTTTACGCCGCGGGCGAACTGGTGGGCGGCCTGTTCTTCGAGAACTATCCGGGCGGCTCCGGCCTCATGTCCGGCAGCGTCTTCGGCCGCCGCGCCGGCCGCTTCGCCGCGGAATACGCCTGCGGGTAGCCGCGCTCAGGCGGAAGCGGCGACCGGCAGGGTTTCCAGGCCGCGCAGCACGATGCTGGGGCGGAAGCGCGGCGGCGGGCCCGCGAGGCGGATCGAGGAAAACCGCTCCAGCAGCACTTCGATGGCGATTCGCGCCTCCAGCCGCGCGAGCGGCGCGCCGATGCAGGCATGGATGCCGCGCCCGAAGGAAATGTGGCTGTTCCCCTCGCGCCCGACATCGAGCCCGTCCGGGTCCTCGAACTGCTCGGGGTCCCGGTTGGCGCCGCCGATCAGGAGCACGATGTCCTCGCCGCGCTTCACCGGGAAGCCGTTCACGTCGCAGTCTTCCACGATGCGGCGCAGGTCCAGCTGCACGGGCGAATCGTAGCGGAGAAGCTCTTCCACCGCCGAAGGAATGAGGGCGGGATCGTCCCGGAGCCGCTGCAATTGGTCCGGATGCTGCAGCAGCGCCAGCATGCCGTTGCCGATCAGGTTGACGGTGGTCTCGTTGCCGGCGACCAGCAGCAGCCGCAGCATGGTGAGCACTTCGCGCTCGTCCAGCCGGTCTCCCTCTTCCTCGGCGCGGGCAAGCCCGCTCAATATGTCTTCCTTCGGGTCGGCGCGGCGCTCCTTGACGATCGGTTCGAAATAGGCGTCGAGATCGGCGGCGGCGAGAACCGCGTCCGCGCGCTCCTCGGCGCTGATCGTCGGCTCCAATATGCGCGCGCGGCGGTCGGACCAGCCCCGGAAGCGCGGCCGGTCTTCCGGCGGCACGCCCAGCATTTCCGCGATCACGATCACCGGCAGCGGCTTGGCGACGACCTCCATCAGGTCGAAGCCGGCGAGATCCTCGATCCCGTCCAGACGCTCGTGCATGAGGCTGCGGATATGCGGCTCCAGCGCATTCACCGCCCTTGGCGTGAATGCCTTGCTGACCAGCCCGCGCAGGCGGCGGTGGTCCGGCGGGTCCAGCGAGAGCATGGAGGGCGACGGTCCGGGATCCGGTATGACCGTTCGCTTGCCCGGCCTCTTGGACTTGGTTCCGTCATTGGTGAAGCGCTGCCAATCGGGAAGAATCGTCGCCACATCCTGGTAGCGGCCGAAGACCCAGGCATGCATCAGCCGGCTGCGATGCGCCTGGCCCCGCTCGCGCAGCGCCGCATAGGCGGGATAGGGGTCCTGCGTGTTCCGGTATGCCACCGGGTTGTAGGCGTGGCCGCTCTCGAGGCGCTCGCGCATGAGCATGGCCTGCATCGCGGTCTTGCGGACCGCCTGCTTCAGGGATAGCGCCATCACCGTCTCCCCCGCGTGAACGCAGTCCTTGTCGCTTCGTTCTTACTCCCGGCGCCGCCGGACTTCAATGCGACATCAGCGCGGGCACCGTCACGTCGCGCAGCAGCGATTCGGTGACGCCGCCAAAGGCCCATTCGCGCATCCGGGAATGACCCCAGGCGCCGCTGACGATGAGGTCGATGCCCCGGTCGCTCACATGCGAGAGCACGATGTCGGCCACCGAAATGCCGTCGGCGGTGGTGTTGGCGGCTTCGGCGTTCACGCCGTGGCGGGCCAGGTGCAGCGCGATATTGGCGCTCGGGATTTCGCCGTGGTCGCCGCCGGAGGGCCGGTGCGGATTGACCGAGAGGACCACGACCTTCTCCGCGCGCTGCAACAGCGGCATGGCGTCATTCACCGCCCGCGTCGCCTCGCGGCTCGCGTTCCAGCACACCAGTACATGCCGGCCCAGCCGGTCGAACCGCCCGGAGTTCGGCACCACCAGAACGGGCCTGCCGCAGCTCATGGTGAGGTCCGCGGCAAGCTCCGGATAGGGGTAGCGCGCGGGGTCGTCCGCGCTGCCCTTGCCGACCACGGCAAGGTCGGCGTAGCGGGCATGCTGGGCCGTCACCCGGGCGACCGACCCCGACGCGCTCCGCCATTCGGCATGGACGCCGGCCCGCTCCGCGATGTCCAGAAAGCGCCCGCGGGCCGCTTCGCCTTCGCTGCGCGTATTTTCAATGGCGGCCTCGAGCGCGCTGGCCGGCATGCCGGCCACCATCCAGGTCGGGAACGGCGGGTCCGGGGTGACGAACACGCCGGTCAGATGGCCGTCATCCGGCCCGGCGAGTTCGGCGGCGATGCGGATGCGCTCCCCGGCGCGGTCGCTGGCGTCCACATGCACGAGAATGTTCTTGAGTGCCATGTCATCCCCTCCTCCGGAGAGCAGCGCCGGCCGCCCTCTCCCTTTCGATATGGGGTGCCCCGGCGTGGAAATTAACCCGCAGGAGAACGGGCTTTCAGGCCTCCGGCGCCTCGCGCAGCATGGCGCGGGCGATCTGCTGCTGCTGGATCTGCGATGTGCCTTCGAAGATGCGGAACAGCCGCGTGTCGCGGTAGAGGCGGGCGACGGCGTTATCGGCCATGTAGCCCTGGCCGCCGAGTATCTGGACCGCCTTGTCGGCCACACGGCTCACCATCTCGGAGGCGAAATACTTGGCGCAGGCGATGTCCGCGAAAGGCAGCGGGCGCTGCTCGAACCGACGGGCGCAGTCCAGCACCATCGCTTCGGCCGCATAGGTGTCGGCGCGCATGTCGGCGAGCATCGCCTGGACGAGCTGGTGTTCGCCGATGGCCTTGCCGAACTGGCGGCGCTCGCGGGCATAGCGCACCGCCTCGCCGACCAGCCGCTTCGCCTGGCCGACGCAGGTGGCGGCGACGTGGGTGCGCGCATGGTTGATGCCCCTGAGGGCCGCCTTGAGCCCGAGCCCCTCCTGCCCGCCGACCAGCGCGTCCTCAGATACCCGACAGTCCTCCAGATAGACCTCCGAGACCCTGGACCCGCGGTGCCCCATCATGGCGACTGGCTTGCCCGCGCGGATGCCCGGCGTGCCGGCATCGACGGCGAAGGCCGAAACGCCGCCGGCGCCGGGGCCGCCGGTGCGCGCCATGACCAGGAACATGTCGGCGTCCGCCGCATTGGTGATGTAGCGCTTGGTGCCGTTCAGCACATAGTCCGCACCGTCGCGCACCGCCGTCGTTGCGAGGTTCGCCGCGTCCGACCCGTAGTCGGGCTCGGTCAGCGAGAAGGCGCCGGTGCAGCGGCCCTCCGCCATGGCGGGCAGGTATTTCCGCTTCTGCGCCTCCGTGGCGAAGTCGAGGATCGCCTGGCTGCAAAGCCCGATCGTGGTCGAGAAGCGGGCGCGGAACACGGCCGAGGCCCGGGTGAAGGCGAAGGTGAGCCGCACCTGCTGCTCCTGGCTCAGGCCCAGCCCCCCGTATTCCTCCGGGATCGAGATGGCGAAGAGGCGCATCTCGCGAATGCGCCGCACCAGGTCCTCGGGCACATGGCCCAGCTCCTCCACGCGCTCTTCGTTCGGAATCAGCTCCTCGCGCGTAAACGCCTCGACTTCTGCCAGATACGCCTCGAAATCCCTGTCGCCGCCCATAGGCCTCCCTCTCGCACACCCCGGCAGATGTCATGATATGTCATGTTTTGCTGCGCGGCCCCCGCGATCTGTCATGAAATGTCATGTTCCCCATGCCTTGCGTGAAGTTCTGTCGTTCCGTTCCTGCATATCGTTCCCTCCGTCGCGTCCCGTTCTGCTCCATTCCGTCCGCGCCGCCGCCGGACCCTTTTTTGCGCGCGCAATCAGGTGCGCGAACCGCGCCGGCGCAAGACGCGCGGGCGGGCGGGGGCGCGCACGCAGGATACGCGCGCAAAAAAGGGACCGGCGGCGGCGCGGACGGAATGGAGCAGAACGGGA
>JAPOZD010000076.1 GCA_026706245.1 Alphaproteobacteria bacterium | reverse complement strand
CGCCCGAAACGCCGGTGACGCAGGTGAACACGCCGAGCGGGAAGGCGGCGTCGATATGCCGGAGGTTGTGGCCGCTCGCGCCGCGGACCACCAGCCGGTGCCCGTTGCCCGGCCGCCGCCGCTCGGGAATCGCGATCTGCCTGCGGCCGGTGAGATATTGCGCCGTCAGCCCCTCTCCGCGCCCGACCACTTCCTCCGGCAGGCCTTCGGCCACGACATGGCCGCCATGCACGCCGGCGCCGGGGCCCATATCCACAAGATAGTCGGCGCTGCGGATCGCCTCCTCGTCATGCTCGACGACGATGACAGTGTTGTCGAGGTCGCGCAGGCGCCGCAGGGTCGCCAGCAGGCGGGCGTTGTCGCGCTGGTGGAGGCCGATCGAGGGCTCGTCCAGCACATAGAGCACGCCGGTCAGGCCCGAGCCGATCTGCGAGGCGAGCCTTATACGCTGGCTCTCCCCGCCCGAGAGCGTGCCGGAGGACCTGTCCAGGGTCAGGTATTCGAGCCCGACATCGTTCCGGAACCCCAGCCGGTCGATGATTTCGCGGAGGATGCGGGCGCCGATTTCGCGCTGCTTCGGCGTCAGCGCCTCTTCCAGCCCGGCGAACCAGTGCCCCGCCTTGCCGATGGAGAGCGCGGCGACATCGGAAATGTCGTGCCCGTCGATCCGGACGGCGAGCGCTTCGGGCCGGAGCCGCTTGCCGGCGCAGGTCTCACAAGGCCGGGATGCGAGATATTTCGACAGCTCCTCGCGGACCCATGCGCTGTCCGTCTCCCTCAGGCGGCGCTCCAGATTGTTGACGACCCCCTCGAACGGCTTGGTCACGCGGTAGTTCCGGATGCCGTCGTTATAGGCCATGGTCACGGGTTCGTTGCCCGAGCCGTAGAGCACCGCGCGGCGCACGTCTTCCGGCAGGTCGCGCCAGGGCGTGTTGACATCCACCTCGTAGTGGCGCGCGAGGCTCCTGAGCGTCTGCTGGTAGTATTTCGCGGTGGTGTTCTTCCAGGGGGCGACGGCGCCCCGGCGCATGCTCAGCTCCTCGTCCGGCACCACGAGCGCCGCATCGACATGGCGCCGGCTGCCGAGGCCGTCGCAGGCCGGGCAGGCGCCCGCCGGGTTGTTGAAGGAGAAGAGGCGCGGCTCGATCTCCTCAATGGTGAAGCCAGAGACGGGGCAGGCGAAGCGGGCGGAGAACAGGATGCTTTCGCCCGTGCGCACATCCTCGACAGAGGCCAGCCCGTCGGAGAGCTCGAGCGCCGTCTCGAGGCTGTCCGCCAGCCGGTTGCCGAGTCCGGGGCGGACCGCGATCCGGTCCACGACGATGGAGATGTCGTGCTTGAAGTTCTTGCCGAGCGCCGGTGCTTCCTCGATGTCGTAGAGTTCGCCGTCAATCTTGACCCTCTGGAAGCCGCGCCGCTGGTATTCCCGGAGTTCCTTCCGGTATTCGCCCTTGCGGCCCCGCACGACCGGCGCCATCAGCAGCAGCCGCGAGCCTTCCGGCAGCGCCTCGATCCGGTCCGCCATCTGGGCGACGCTCTGGCTCTCTATGGGCAGTCCGGTCGCCGGCGAATAGGGGATGCCGACCCTGGCCCAGAGCAGGCGCATGTAGTCGTAGATCTCGGTGACGGTGGCAACGGTCGAGCGCGGATTGCGCGAGGTGGTCTTCTGCTCGATGGAGATCGCCGGCGAGAGGCCCTCTATCGAGTCGACATCGGGCTTGCGCATCAGCTCCAGGAATTGCCGCGCATAGGCGGAGAGGCTCTCCACATAGCGGCGCTGGCCTTCGGCATAGATCGTGTCGAAGGCCAGTGACGACTTGCCGGAGCCGGAAAGCCCGGTGACGACGACCAGGCTGCCGCGCGGCAGCGAGACATCGACGGATTTCAGATTGTGCTCCCGGGCGCCGCGAACGACGATCCGGCGGGGCTGGGTCAAGGCTGTCATGACGGATGGGATTTTAGGGCGAACCGCCCCGGCATAGAAGCCGGGGCGTGTTTCCGCCGTATTGCCGCAGCGGTTTGGTCCTCGTCGGGCAGGACGCCGAACGGGATGTCCGGAGAACGCGCTGCGTGACGCTGGAGTCCATCGCGCCGCTGTGCAACACTCGCTCTGTCAGTCCGCCCGACATGGCGGCCTGAGTAACCCGGCCGCGCCCGTCGGGCGCCGCCAATGGGTCACGGATATGGGGGGAGAGATCGTTCCATGCGCCGTAGCCAAGAGGACTCCGTTTCCGGAACCGGGAGAAAGAAATGATAAAGAAAACGCTTCTGGCGGCGACCATGATGGCCGTTGTCACGGCAATGTCCACGGGCTCTTCGCTCGCGGCGACATTGATGAACATCGGCTACGCGACCGCCGAATCGAATCCCTACGGCACATTCATGAACACCTTCGCCGAACGTCTGAACAAGCTCACCGGCGGCGAAGTGCGGGTCAAGGTCCATTGCTGCTTCAAGATGGGCGGCGAGCAGGACATGTTCAAGAAGCTGCAGCTCGGGACGCTCGACGGCACCCTGATCGCGCAGAACAATGCCGGTCCATTCTATCCCAAGATCGACCTGCTGGTCCTGCCCTACATGCTGCAGAACCTCGAACATGCCTACAAGGTGGTCGATGGCGACGTCGGCAAGCAGATCTGGGGCGCGATGCCGGAAGAGGCAGGCGTCCACCTGGTCAAGATCGTCCTGGTCTCGTTCCGGCACCTCTACAACTCAAAGCAGGCGATCAACTCCATTGAGGACTTCAGGCCGCTGAAATACCGGGTTCCCAAGAATGTCGTGATGGTGGACACCTACAAGGCATTCGGCTCCGACCCTGTCCCGATGGCCTGGTCGGAAACCCTGACCGCCGTGCAGACCGGAACCGTCGATGGCGGCGACCTGCCGCTTGACGGCATTTTCACCCAGAAGTTCCACGAGGTCGCCAAGCATATCGCCCTGACGGGCCATTTTGCGCTGACGCCGCCGTTCTTCGTCAGCACCAAGTTCATGGACAAGCTGACCGATGCGCAGAAGGAAGCGCTCTACATGGCTGCCGATATCGCGGCGGCGGCGGCGCGGGCGCATATCAGGATCGGCAACGAAGGGTTTACGCAAAAGCTCAAGGACTCCGGCGTGATGTTCACCACCCCGGACACCAAGCCCTTCATCGAGGCGGCCGCCAAGGTGCATGAGGCCTTCGCGGCCGAGCGCGGCGCCGAATATGTCGAACTGATCGAGGCGATCAACGCCGTCGCCAACTAGGCGGGCGCTTCGACAGCGGGCGGCCGCGGCGGGGCGGGAAGTTCACCGACCCCGCCGCGGCTCCCGACTTCCGCCCGGATTCCCGTTCCACGGCAGGCTGCATGCCCTCATTCAGCACAGTCTTTGCGTTCCTCGAGCGGCGAGCCGAAGAAGTCGTCGCGGGCGTATGCGTCACCGTGATGGCGTCGCTCGTCTTCTTCCAGGTCGTGATGCGCTATGTGTTCAGCGCGCCGACCTCCTGGTCGGACGAAATCGCCGTCTATGGGATGCTCTGGTCCGTTTATATCTCGGCCTCCTGGGCGGTGCGCGAACGCACCCACATCCGGGTGATGAACCTCATCAACCTCTTCCCGGGCCGGATGGCGCTGGGCCTCGCCGTGCTGAGCGACCTGGTGTGGTTCGTGTTCGCCATATACCTGACCTGGCAGAGCTTCCTGCTGCATCTCTCGATGTGGGAACTCCCCTTCGAATCGCCGGTGCTGGGTGTTGCCCAGAAGTGGCCGTATCTGTGCCTGGTCGTCGGCTTCGCCCTGATGACGGTCCGCCTCATCCAGGTCTATTACCACTGGTACCGGGACGGCATTCTGCCGACGGCAGTCCCCGAGGACGGGGCGGTCATCCATGATTGAAGCGCTCTACATGTTCGGGACGCTGGTCGTCACCATCGCGTTCGGTATTCCGATCCCGATCGCGGTGGCGATCGCGACCCTGGTCGGCTACTTCCTGATCGACATTCCAGCCGTGGCGCTGGCCCAGGCCATGTACACCGGGGTCGAGCCGTTTCCGCTGCTCACCGTGCCCCTGTTCGTGCTGGCCGGCGCCCTGATGGAACGCGGCGGCCTCGCGCTGAGGATCGTGGCGATCGCCCAGTCGCTGATCGGCAACTATATGGGCAGTCTCGGCCTGGTGGCCGTGCTCGGATGCACTTTCTTCGCCGCGCTGTCGGGCTCGGGCCCCGCGACGACGGCGGCGATCGGCGCCGTCATGATTCCGGCGATGGTCCGCGAGCGGTACGACGCGGCCTATGGCGGCGCGATCGTCGCCTCCGGTGGCGCGCTCGGCAGCCTCATTCCACCGAGCAACCTGATGATTATCTACGGTGTGGTCTCGGACGTTTCGATCCCGCGCATGTTCCTCGCCGGCGTCCTGCCGGGGCTGATCGCGAGCGCCTTGCTGCTGGTGGTCACATGGCTGATCGCCCGCCGGCGCGGCTATGGCGGGCAGACCGATCACAGTTTTGCATGGGCGCGCGTCGGGCGGGCCTGCTGGGACGGCAAATGGGCGATCGGTGCCCCCGTCCTGATCCTCGGCGGCATCTACAGCGGGGCCTTCACACCGACCGAAGCGGCTTCGGTCGCGGTGGTTTACGCCTTTCTCGTCGGTCAATTCGTGCACCGTGAACTCACCTGGGACGCGATCCTGTCCTGCCTGAAGACCACGGCGATGATCTCGGGCGCGGTCCTGATCATCGTCGGTCCGGCCAAGGCCTTCGGTGAATTATTGAGCCTGATGGACGTTCCGTTCCTGATCGGCGAATTCCTGACCGGCTTCACGGACAGCAGCTTTGTCCTGCTCCTGGTCATTGCCGCGATCCTCATCATCACCGGCATGTTCCTCGAGTCCATTGCCCAGATCATCCTGCTGACCCCGCTGATGCTTCCGATCGCGGTTTCGGTCGGCATCGATCCGGTGGTGTTCGGAGTCATCATGGTGATCGCCTGCGAGATCGGCTTCCTCACGCCCCCGGTCGGCGCGAACCTGTTCGTCGCGACGCGATTGACGAATGTGGGCATCGACAAGATTTCGGTCGCGGTGATCCCGTTCCTGCTCACCTATGTCGTGGTGATCGTCCTGATCGCGCTGTTCCCGGACTTTGTATTGTGGCTGCCGGACCTCGCCTTCGGGCCGAGCGGATAGCCATGCAGTCCCGATAGGGCGAAGTCAGCCGCGAGACAGGGCGCCGGCGGGTCGTCCGCCACAGGGGGTGACGTCATGGCAGAGTTCTCGTACCTCGCATTTCCCCGTCCCGGAACCGTCGCGGAGACGGCGCGCAACGCCGAGGCGGCCGGCTGGGATGCGGTGGGATTTCCCGACACGCAGAACCTGAGCGGCGATGTGTACAGCGCGCTTGCGCTCGCCGCGTCGGCGACCGACCGGCTCACGCTCGGCCCCGCCGTCACCAATCCCGTAACGCGCCATCCGGCGGTTACAGCGTCCGCCATTGCGACCATACAGGTCGAGTCCGGCGGACGCGCCGTGCTGGGGATCGGCCGCGGCGATTCCGCGCTCGGCTATATCGGGCGCCAGCCGGCCCCGGTCAGGGTGTTCGAACGGTATCTGCGCGAAGTGCAGCAATATCTGCGCGGCGACGCCGTGGACATCGACGGCTATCGGAGCCGCAACGCCTGGATCTCCGACACCGGCCTGCCCAAGGTGCCGGTCGATGTGGCGGCGACGGGGCCCAGGGTTATCTCGGTGGCCGCCGTTCACGCCGAGCGGATCACCTTCGCCGTCGGCGCTGATCCGGAGCGCATGGCCGCCGCGATGCAAACGGCGCGCGCCGCGCGGGAGAGTGCGGGGCTCGACCCCGAGGAGCTCTCGTTCGGCGCCTATATCAACTGCACGGCAAACCCCGATGCCGCCAGGGCACGCCACATCGTCAGCGGCAGCGTGGGCACCTTTGCGCATTTCACGGGCATGTCCGCGGGGAATTCGGAAGGCCTGAAGGACCGCGCCATCTTCGAATATATCGGCGCGAATTACGACATGCCCAACCATGCGCGGATCGCAGCCGGCCACCAGTCTGTCGTGGATGACGCCTTTCTGGAGCGCTTCGCGGTCGCGGGGCCGTCGGGTTATTGCGTGGACCGGCTCTGCCCGCTCATCGAACTCGGACTCGACCGGATCGTCTTCGTCACATTCTCCATGGATGCGGACCCTGTGGAGGTCGCCGACGGCACGGCGCGCCTGGCGGCGGAGGTGTTGCCGCAGCTTCGATAAGGGGCGCTGCGGGCGGCGGGCCGGCGAGACAAAGTTACCGATTCGTTCCACAGGGTTTCGGGTCGATTCAGTCGTCGGCCGGGTGTATGTTTCAGGGGCGAATCGGGTGTAAGGAAACAGCGGTTATGGCAGGCAGCGTCAACAAGGTGATTCTGGTTGGGAATCTTGGCCGCGACCCTGAAATTCGGACCATGCAGTCGGGAGACAAGCTGGCGCAATTTTCGCTCGCTACCTCGGAGACCTGGAACGACCGGCAAACCGGCGAGCGGCGCGAACGCACCGAGTGGCATCGGGTCGTCATATTCGGGCGTTTGGCGGACATCGCCGAGCGGTTTCTTCGCAAGGGGTCGAAGGTGTATCTCGAAGGCAGCCTGCAAACACGCAAATGGCAGGACCAGTCCGGTCAGGACCGTTATTCGACCGAGGTCGTCCTGCAGCGGTTCCGGGGCGAACTCCAGATGCTCGACCGCGCAGGCGACTCCGAGTCCCGCGACAGGGATTACGGCGGCTATGACGACCGCGATTCGGGTGGCGGCAGATCCGCCGCGCCGGCGCCGGCCCTGGGCTCAGATCTGGACGACGACATCCCCTTCTGATGAACCGCCCCCTGCACCACGCGGCTTCCGCCGGCGCGGCCCCCGACAGCCTCCCGCAACCATCTAGCGTTCCGTGAACGACACGATAACCATAGAGCCGGACGACATCGCGCCGGTTGCGCTCGAAGACGAGATGCGCCGCTCATATCTCGATTACGCGATGAGCGTGATCGTGGCGCGGGCGTTGCCGGACGTGCGCGACGGGTTGAAGCCGGTCCACCGGCGCATCCTCTACGCCATGCGCGAGGGCGGCTACGGCTGGAACCAGCCCTTCCGCAAGTCGGCGCGCATCGTCGGCGACGTGATGGGCAAGTTCCACCCGCATGGCGACAGCGCGATCTACGACGCCATGGTGCGGATGGCGCAGCCCTTCTCCATGCGCCTGCCGCTGATCGCGGGGCAGGGCAATTTCGGCTCGATGGACAACGACCCCCCGGCGGCGATGCGCTACACGGAAGCCCGGTTGGCGCGGGCGGCCGAGGCGCTGCTGACCGACATCGACAAGGATACGGTCGATTTCCAGCCGAACTACGACGACAGCGAACATGAACCCGTCGTCCTGCCGGCGCAGTATCCGAACCTGCTGGTCAACGGCGCGGGCGGCATCGCCGTCGGCATGGCCACCAACATCCCGACCCACAATCTGGGCGAGGTGATCGACGCCTGCTTCGCCTATCTCGACAACCCGGCGATCACCGTCGATGAGCTGATGGACCATGTGCCGGGGCCGGACTTCCCGACCGGGGGCGTGCTGCTCGGCCGCGAGGGCGTCCGGCAGGCCTACATGACCGGTCGAGGCACGATCATCCTCCGGGCCCGCACCGAGATCGAGGAGCGGCAGGGCAACCGCGAGGCGATCATCGTCACGGAGGTGCCGTACCAGGTCAACAAGGCGCGGATGACCGAGCGCATCAGCGAGGTCGTCAACCTGAAGCTGATCGAGGGCATACAGGCGCTCCGGGACGAGAGCGACCGTCGCGGCATCCGCATCGTCATCGAGCTCAAGCCGGGCGTCGAACACCGCGTACTGATGAACCAGCTCTACCGGCACACGCAGATG
>JAPOZD010000310.1 GCA_026706245.1 Alphaproteobacteria bacterium | reverse complement strand
GCGCGAACCGCGCCGGCGCCGACACGCGCCCGCGCCCGCGCAGGTTACGCGCGGAACAGGGACCCGCTCCCCGTCGCGGAAGGAGGAGAGAGACGATGACCGCAATCGAACCCCAGCTGGCGGCGATGCCGGCCGGCGGCGGATGACGGCACCCTTGCCGAGCACCGCCGCGCCAGCCGCACAAGGCCCCGGCTTCCCCGCTCGGGGGCGGGGACAGGCAGAGGCCGGGGCGACGATTTACCCCTCGGCGTCATCCCGGACGGCGCGGAGCGCCGATCCGGGACCTCAAGCGGCCTGGTCCCGGCCGCGCGAGGCCGCGGCCTGCCCCCGAACCGGGAGAGGAGATCGACAACCGGACGGCTTCATGCCCGAACCGGCTACAGCATATGAACCCTGTGCATGCAGAACATGACACTTCATGACACATCGCCAGGGAGGCTCACGGCACCGCATGACGAAACATGACATCTCAGGACACTTCGGAAGGAGGACTGCCCGCCGGCAGGGGCCGCGGTCGTTGACAGGGGCGCGCCGCGCAGCCATCAAGCGGGGGCAGTAAGGGGTGGAGGAACGGACCCATGCAGGACGGCGATCTCTACGAGATTTACGCGGTCAAATACGGCGAGATAGCCGAGCGCGCGATGAGCGAGAACATGATCGGCGGCGACCCGCACGACATGTCCGGCCAGCTCGACTTCTATGTCTGGGCGGTGATCGGCCGCTCGCGGACCTTCCTCGTCGATACCGGTTTCAACCACGAGACGGCGGCGCTCCGGAACCGCAAGATTCAACGCCTGCCGAGAGAGGGCCTCGCCCTTGTCGGCGTCGATGCGGGCGCGGTGCGCGACGTGATCGTGACGCATCTCCACAACGACCACGCGGGCACGCTCTCGGATTTCCCGAATGCGCGCTTCCACCTCCAGGAGCAGGAGATGGAATACGCCACCGGGCGCTGCATGTGCCATGAAGTGATGAGGGCGCCCTATCAGGTCGATGACGTCTGCACCATGGTGCGCAAGGTCTATGCGGGCGAGGTGACCTTCCATGACGGCGACGCGCAGCTTGCGCCCGGCGTGTCCATCCACCTTATCGGCGGCCATGCCAAGGGCCTGATGAGCGTGCGCGTCGAGACCCGGCGCGGGCCGGTGGTGCTGGCCTCGGACGCGGCGCATTTCTACGCCAATCTGGAGCAGCGCCGGCCGTTCCCGATCGTCTATAACGTCCCCGATCTGCTCGCCGGCTTCGACCGGCTGGAGGCGCTGGCGGGCGCGCCGGACCGGGTGGTGCCGGGCCATGATCCGCGTGTGCTGCACCGCTATCCGGCCGTATCCGAGGAACTCCGGGGCATCGCCGCGCGCCTCGACGCGGACCCCGCCTGAGCCTTGCGTCTCGGCATTCTGGACCAGTCGATCGCCGCGGAAGGCCGGCCGCAGGGCGAGGCGATCCGCAACACGGTGGCGCTCGCCGAGCTTTGCGAGCGGCTCGGCTATGACCGCTTCTGGGTCTCGGAGCACCACAACCACCCGACCATCGTCGGGACGGCGCCGGAAATCCTGGTTGCCGGCATGGCGGCTCGGACCTCGCGCATCCGCATCGGCAGCGCCGGCGTCATGCTGCCGCATTACGCGCCCTTCAAGGTCGCGGAGCAGTTCCGGGTGCTGGATGCGCTGGCGCCGGGGCGCATCGACCTTGGGCTCGGCCGCGCGCCGGGATCGGACGGGCTGACGGCGTTTGCCCTCAATCCGCGCGCCAATGAGCGTCCGGCGGAGTTTCCCGCCGACATCCGCGACCTGCAGGCCTGGCTCAAGGCGGAACCGCTGCCGGAGGGCCACCCGTTCGCGCGGCTCGGCGCTTTCCCCCAAGGCGATACTGTCCCGCAGATCTGGATGCTGGGTTCGTCCAACTACGGCGCGCAGGTGGCAGCCTGGTTCGGCCTGCCCTACGCCTTCGCCTGGTTCTTCACCGACGGGCGCGGGGCCAAGGAGGCGCTCGGCCTCTACCGCGAGCACTACCGCCCGAGCGCGGACTGGCCGGAGCCGCATTCGGCCATCTGCGTCTGGGCGCTGGCGGCCGACAGCGAGGAGGAAGCCCAGTTCCATTTCGGCCCGCGCCTGCGCTGGCGGCTCGGGCGCGACCGGGGCATGTTCCTGCCGCTGGAGTCCGCCGAGAAGGCGGCTGCCTACGAATACAGCGACGGCGAATCGGCCCGGCTCGCCCGCTTCCGCGAGCAGGCCATTGTCGGCCGGGCGGAGCATGTGGTCGAGCGCATCAGGGCGATCGGCGAGGAGCTCGGCGTGGACGAGATCGCCGTCGTCACCTGGACGCATGACGAAACCGTCCGCCGGCGGAGCTACGAACTCATCGCCCGCGCCTGGGGCCTCGCTCCCGGCTAACCCGCCGCGCGCCGGGCGAGGTTCAGCAGGTCCACGAGGTCGAGAATGCGCGCGACCCAGGGCTCGCGCGGGTTGAAGCCGGGGCCGGCCTCGCCGAGCAGCCGGGCTTCGAGCGCGTCCAGCAGCCGGGAGAGCCGGCGGTCATGCAGGCCGAGATGCGCCTGGACCGGGTCGGCCGCCACGCCGGCGAAGGCCGTCAGCATGGCCGGCAGGAGGACCAGCGCGCCGGTGAGGCCGGCTATGGCGGCGGTCGAGGCCTTGGCGGGGAAGAGGCCGTACCAGAGGCCTCCGGCCGCTGCGCCGAGCGGGAAGCCCGCAATCGCGGCCTGCTGCGCCAGCGCCTGCGCGGCGACGGGGCCGAGCGAGAGCGCGCCCGGCGTCCACTGCCGGAAGGCGGCGGCGCCGATGCCGGCGGCGGCAAGCGACGCGGCGAGCTCGGCCACCGCCACGCGCGCCTCGCCGTAACTCGCCGCCGCCCGCGCCGCCCAGGCCCGGAAGCCCGGCTCGGCGGCGGCGGAGGAAAGCCGGTCCAGAAGGGCGCCCACTGCCGGGTCGCGCGCGATCTCCTCCGCGAGCGCATCCCGCTCCGAGCGGCGTCCGGGCTGCGCATAGGGCAGTTCCAGCAGCTCGGTAAAGAGCCGCCACTCGATCTCGCGCGCGACATCGGTGACGAAGACCTTCCGTCCCCGGCGCAGCCCGGCGGCGGCGCTTTCGTAGCCGCCGCGCTCGGCCAGCCGGGCAGCACCCTCCAGGGCCAGATTGGGGCCGGCCAGCGCCAGATTTGCAGGCGCGCGCAGCAGGTCCCGCCCGACCGCCCGGCGATGGAGTTCAAGCGTCCCTTTCAGGCGGAAATTGCGCCGCACGAAATCCGGCGCCATCTCCCGGCGGCGGCGGATGTAGCGCCCGACCGCCCGGCGCACCGCCGCATCGGCCTCCTCCGGCCCGAGATATGGCGCGACATCGCCCATCCGGGGAATATGGGGTGCGGCCGCGGCCGGCGCGAGGGGCCGGCCCGCCGCCGCTCAGAGCGAGCGGATATAGTAGATCAGGTCGAGTTCCGGCGGCGCCGTTCCGGCCTGGCTCAGCATGTCGTGGACCTGGCCGCGGTGATGGGTTTCATGGTTGAAGAGGTGCGTGAACACCAGCCGCAGCGGCGTGCGGAAGGGCGTGCCGGCGAGGTTGCTGTAAGCGAGATCGCCTGCCAGCCGCTCCTCCGTCATCGCCGCGAGCACGCGGTCGATGCGGTCGTCCTCGGCGTTCCTCGCGCGGCGCAGTTCGTCGAAATCGTCGAACAGCACCGTGTCGAGCGGGGTTCCGCCGTCGGAGACCCCTTCGATACGCGCAAGCCAGGCGCGGTCGCCGACCAGGATATGGTTGAGCGTGTTGTGGATCGAGCCGAAGAACGCGGCGCGGTCCCGCTTGCGCTCCGCGTCGCCGAGGCCCGCGCAGGCGTCGTAGAGCCGGCCATTGGCCCAGCGGTTATAGGCGGCCATGGTCTTGAAGTGGTCGAGGAACATGGGGCTTCTCCGGTGTTTTCGGCAGGGGTCATGCTGTCAGCGCCAGATATTCGCCGTTGCGCCGGTCGAGCAGGAGGCGGACGGCTTCGCCGGCGCGGGCGAGCGGGAAGCCGCGTACCGGCCCGGGCCTGAGCCTGCCGGCGCCGATCAGCTCGAACAGCTCCTCCGAGGCCGCCAGAAGGTCGCCCTCATCGGCGATCCAGGCCGCGAGCGTCGGCCGGGCGAGGATGAGGGAGTACGCCTCCAGCCGTTCGGGCGGCAAGGGCGGCGGCGGCCCGGCGACATTGCCGTAGCCGACAGCCATGCCCGCGGGCGCAAGACAGTCGAGGCAGCGGGCGAAGACCTCGCCTCCGGCCGCGTCATAGGTGACATCCACGCCCCGGCCCCCGGCGACCCTGCGGACACGCGCGGCGAGGTCGTCCGGCCCGGCGACGACCGCGTGGGCGCAACCGCTAGCCCTTGCAATCCCGGCCTTCTCTTCGCTGCCGACAGCGCCGGTGACCTCAGCGCCGACAGCCGCCGCCCACTGGCAGAGCAGCCGCCCGACGCCGCCGGCCGCGCCCGTCGCCAGCACGGTCTCGCCCGGCTGCACCCGGCGCAGCCGGCGCAGCAGGTAGTGGACGGCGAGGCCCCGGCGGATAACGGCCGCGGCGGTCGCGTCGTCAACATCATCGGGAAGCGGGACCAGCCGGCCCACCGGGACATTGCGGCGCACGCGCCAGGCGCCCGGCAGGTCGGCATAGGCCAGCCGGGCGCCGGGCCGGATGCCCTCGACACCCGCGCCCACGGCCTCGGCCCTGCCCGCCGCCGCAACGCCGGGAACGAAGGCCGCGCCGCCTTCCGGCGCTTCGAGGCCGCAGCGGTCGAGGCCGAAGGCGGTCTGGCGCAGCCGCACCTCGCCGGGGCCGGGCGGCCCGACCGACTCCTCCTTGAGGACCGGCGCCGCGCCGCAGCCCGCCGGCATGCGGACAACAGCCGTCACGCTCGCGCCCACCCGCGCTGCCTGCCCTGCATGGCCCGGGTCCGTCAGGCGGCGTCGGCCCGCATGTGCTCCGGCACGGTCAGCCCGAACAGCTTCGCCGCGTTCAGGCCCAGGATCTTCGCCCGGTCGGCCTCGTCGAGCCCGCCCATGGTGCGCTCGATGGCTTCGCCCGAATGCGGCCATGTGCCTTCATGGTGGGGATAGTCGTTCGCCCACATGAAATTGCCGGCGAGGCCCCAGTCCTTCGCGAGCGCCAGGCCCGCCGGGTCTTCCTGGAAGGTGGCGTAACCATGCGCGCGGTAATAGTCCGACGGCAGGCCCTGCAGCTTCGGGCGCACCCACATATGGTGCTTGCGGTAGGCTTCGTCCATAGCGTCGAGCAGCCAGGGCACCCAGCCGATGCCGGCCTCGATGGTGGCGAAGCGGATCTTCGGGAAGCGCTCCAGCACGCCCGAGGCGCAAAGGTTCGCCACCGGCTCGATGGTCGGCGAGAGCGAATGGGTCACATAGTTGATGACCGCCCCGCCATTGCCCCGCGAGGCGCGCGGATCGCGCCCGGTGCTGACATGGAATGTCACCGGCATGCCGACCTCTTCGACCAGCGCCCAGAGCGGGTCGAAATGCGGCAGGTTGTAGTTGACGTGATCGACATCGTGCCCGCCCCAGATGGGCTTGCAGGGCAGGGTGAGGGCCTTGTAGCCGAGCGCCGCGCAGCGCTCGATCTCGGCGAGCGTGCCTTCCAGGTCGCCGGTCGCGACCGCAGCCACGGGCACCATCTTCTCCGGCCAGGCGCCGAACTGCTCCCAGGCCCAGTCGTTCCAGACCCGGCACTGGGCGTTGGCGAACACCGGGTCCGGCGTCGCCCACATGGCGAGGCCCTTGTTCGGGAAGATGATCTCGGCGTCGATGCCGTCCTGCTCATTGTCGCGGATGCGCCCCTCGGGGTCGGCGCCCGCCTGCGAGCGCACCCAGTCCTCGCCCTCGAAGCTCATGATCCGGATGCGGTCCGGCCGGTAGCCTTCGCAATAGCGCCACTGCACGCCGTTCTCGTCCGTGACGACGCGGGGGGCGCGCTCGCGGTATTTCTGCGGCAGGCGCTTGGCCCAGAGGTCCGGCGGCTCGTTGGCATGGCTGTCGGTCGAGACCATGTAGTATTTCTTCGGGTCGCCGGCGCGCGCGGTACGCGTCCAGCCTTCGTGGCCCGGCGTTTCCAGCCGCCAGAGGTTCTCGGCATTGATGGCGATATCGTTCATGGGGTCCCGGATACTCCCTCGGATGGTCATTCGCGCCGGACGCTACCCGCTCGGCCGGGCGGCGTCCATACCGGTCCCGGCCCGGCAGGGCGCAAGCCGTTGACCGGGCGGGGAAAACCCTGGTGGCGGCCGGACGCCTACGCCGCCCGCCGTCCCGCCCTGCTCGCGCGCGCGGCGCTGCTGCGGCGCATGCGGGACTGGTTCCACGGGGCGGGCTTCGTCGAGGTCGAGACCCCGGCGCTCCAGGTCGTGGCCGGCATGGAGGTGCATGTCGCGCCCTTCGAGACGGCGTTGCAGGAGCCGGACGGGCGGTCCCGCGCGCTCCGCCTGCACTCATCGCCCGAATTCGCGATGAAGAAGCTGCTGGTCGCCGGCGAGCCGCGCCTCTTTCAGTTCGCGCGCGTCTTCCGCAACGGCGAGCGCTCGGCGACCCACCATCCCGAATTCACCCTCCTGGAGTGGTATCGCGCGGGCGCCGGCTGGCGGGACCTCATCCCCGACTGCGAGGCGCTGCTGGCGCTGGCGGGCCCGGAGCTCCGGTGGAACGGCCGGCGCGTGCCGGTGGCCGTGCCCTTCGAGCGGCTCTCCGTCGCGGCTGCCTTCCGGGACCGCCTCGGCCTCGACGTGCTGGCGGCGGACACGGCCCGGCTCGCCGCCGCCTGCCGCGCGGAGGGGCTGGAGCCCGGCGCCGGCGACGGCTGGGAGGACCTGTTCTTCCGCCTGTTCCTCAACCGCATAGAGTCGCATCTGGGCCTCGCGCGCCCGACCGTGCTGCACGGATGGCCGGCGCGCATGGCGGCGCTCGCCCGCCTCGACCCGGACGACCCGCGCGTGGCGGAGCGCTTCGAGGTCTATGTCGGCGGGCTGGAGCTCGCCAACGCCTTCGGGGAACTGACCGACGCGGCCGAGCAGCGCCGGCGCTTCGAGGCCGCCGCCAGCCAGCGCCGCGCGCTTTATGGCGACGATCTGCCCCTCGACGAGGACTTCCTTTCCGCGCTCGAACACGGCATGCCGGCCTCGGCCGGGATCGCGCTCGGCTTCGACCGGCTGGCCATGCTGGCAACGGGCGCGGATAATATCGAGGACGTGCTCTGGGCGCCCGTGGCGGGCGCAGCGCACGAAGAGGAAGGATAAGGAGAGGGACGGATGAGCGAAGCGGGCCGGTTTTTCTGGAACGAGCTGATGACGCCGGATGTCGAGGGAGCCAAGGTCTTCTACGGCAGGCTTTTCGGCTGGGAGGGGCAGACCACGCCCATGCCGGGGCCGGACGGCGCGGAATATACCGGCTTCATGCTGGGCGGCACGCCCGCCGGCGGCGCGCTCGCGCCCCCGGAGCCCGGCATTCCGCCGCATTGGATGCCCTATGTCCGGGTGGAGGACGCCGACGCGACCGAGGCGGCGGCGGTCGAGGCGGGCGGGCAGGTGTGCCGGTCGGCCTTCGACGTGCCGCAGGTCGGGCGGATCGCCGTGCTGCAGGACCCGGCGGGTGCCGTCTTCGCCGTCATCGCGCCCGCCCCGGAGCTTCTCGCCGGCGGGTAGGGCGGGTCCCTTCGGACCGGCCGCGCCGGTCTCCGCGCCTCCATCTCGTTGTCCCGGACGCCCGCAGAGCCTGCCCCGGACCCGATCCGGGGCGACGAATGAGGACGGGCGGTCCCGGGCCGCCGGAAATGTGCGGACCCGGCAGGCCTGCCGGCCCGGACGGCGGGAAGCCTCCTCCCGGATTGTGTCATGGGATGTCATGATCCGCATGCGGGAAGCGCATATCCTGTAGCCGCTTCCGGCATGAAGCAGCCGACTTCGTCCCAACGCTCCAGACGTTCCG
>JAPOZD010000395.1 GCA_026706245.1 Alphaproteobacteria bacterium | reverse complement strand
CCTCGTACTACCTTTCAACCTGGAACAGATACCAAAACCAATGTTCTTATATTTCGTAAAGCATCTAATTTTCCAACTAAGGAGCCGCGTACTAACACGCTTATAGGCGTTGCTATTAGCTGCGGCCATGATCGTTCGTGGGCGAACTCATTACCCTGATGGTACCGCATATCCTAACGACTTCTCGCGGCTGTCCAAAGACTACAGATCAGCGAGTCACGGGAGGTCTGCTTGGATTGACGTTGATTTACATACCGTAGAGTACATGGTGCCAAGATACTATGTAAAGCAGGTTCCTACTTCGGCGGAGGAACGAGGCCTCGTGTCGGATGCGCCGATGTGTACGCTAGGGGAGTTAATTGAACAAGGTACAATTGGAATTCGAAAGGGCCATGAAGTAGGGGGATCTGCGTATGGAACCGGTGAAGTTCCCTTTGTTCGAACAAGTGATCTTTCTAACTTCGAAATTCGCACTGATCCGACCAGATCTGTGAGTGTCGATGTGTATGAGAAGTATCGGGCTCAGCAGAAGTTGAGTCCTGGAAATGTTCTTATAGTTATTGACGGGCGATACCGAATAGGTACGACTGCCATACTTACATTGAATAATTATCAATGCGTTGTACAAAGTCACATTGGTATAGTAGACGTTAGAGAGGTTAATACTCTTGATCCATATGCCTTATTATTTGCGCTGAACCTGCCGTTTGTCAAGAAGAGAATGCGTAGTTTAGTATTTATTCAGTCCACATTGGGTACGTTGGGAAAGCGGCTGCTTGAGTTAGAGCTACCGATGCTAGGAGGCGAAGGCCCGTGACAAACTCATGTTCGGCGATTTAGGGGCGCCTTAGAGGAACGAGACAGGTTACTAGCAGAGCTGAGTATGCGGGGGCAAGATATTGAGCTCTAGTTTCGAGGTCGAACACGGTCTAAAACATCTTCCATCCAATCATAAATTCTTCCAGTGAAAGAGGACCTTGAGCGATATTGCAGGATCGATGGGCGAATCCGACATTGTCTGGGGAATGCAGACGAGGATTTGAATGCGCGGTTTCGATTTCTGCCTTGCCCCGGCGGGCATCTCGAAAAAGAGTAAAGGATAGAGGCTTTTCGCATACCAAACAAACCGTCGAATTGGGAACTAAAGTACCGAAGAGCGCTTCAAGATATGCCACAGTAGCTGAAGGTGGCTGTGGAGCGCTGGGCATGCCGTACGCAAGAAAAGTGAGTTTTTTAGCTACGGCCATGCAATCTTCGTAGGTCGCGGCCTTTTCGCGCAACTTGGATACGACCTGCGGTTTCAGCGAAGACATGTTGATACCGAATTGGTCTCGAAGAGTTTTGTCGGGCAGCAACATCGCCCATCTACGTATTCGATTTGGTCCTGCATCATCACTCTTCCATGATGCGCCGGTTGTCATTGTTGCATCCCGAATGATTTTCGAACGCACTTTTGGCGCAACTTGTTGAAGGTGTTCAAGGAAAGGAAATTCACTGCAACGACCAGTATGACCAGCGAGCCTGTAGCAGCGATGCAAATCCGGATCTGAGTATTTTGACCGAGAAGTGATCGGCTTATAACAGAAATTTATTCCCATGGAGAAGATTGATTCCCGGGTTTTGTTTCAACATGGAAGCTGGCAGCGTCAGAAAGGAGATGTGCAGCGTCGGTTTCGAGTGCGACGGCAATGGCGTAAATGTTGTTTAGGCTGACGTTTCGTTCCCCTCTTTCAACACTCCCAATATAGGTGCGATGAAGTTGAGCGCGCGCAGCGAGCTGCTCTTGGGAGAGACCCAAGCGTAGACGCATATTGCGTACGGCTGCGCCAAATGCCGTTCGTTGTTGAAGCTCGTCCATTGCCATAGACGGCAAAGTGAAACGGTGTAGACTATGTGTCTACAGACTATGAGTAGCAAAATAGTTTGCTGACCCCGTGTTGGAGACGTTTCTTACTCCAAATTCAACCACTTTCGAATGTGGTTCAAGCGTTCGGTCTCCTTCCGAGGTGTTCCACAATAGTCCCACACCATTCTATTTTCCCAGACGCAATCGAGGAACGACGACTGCAACGAGCAAACTACTAACCAAGCGGCCTAGATTGATTTGCCATCTCGCATAGCGGCAAGCGTCTACCGGAGGTATGGCCCACTTTCCTAGCCGACCCGACCACAGAGCGGGACGCCTTAGTCATCGTAGCGCGATCGACGCCCTGTTTCTTCTTGGATCGGCCTCTTCCTGATTCCCGCCCGTCTCCCGATACTAGGTCCGGCGGGTGAGTTCCGAACCGCATTCGCTCCAACGCCCGTCAAATCCGCCCGTCATAAGCCCGCCGGCCGATCTCCGCGGCGATGATCGTGAAGCGGTCGCGGGCCAGCGCCGCCTCCAGTTCCCGCGCGAGGGCGGCGCGGTCGCGGACGGCGACGCCTTCGCCGCCGAGGGCGCGGGCGACGGCGGGGAAGTCCGTGGCGCCGAAGTCCACGGCGAGGTTGGGGAGCTGGGACGAGCGCTGCTTCAGTTCGATCAGGCCGAGCTGCGCGTCCGCGAAGACGAGGATGGGCAGGGCGAGACGCAAGTCGCGAAGCGTGGCGAGTTCGCCGAGGACCATCTCCAGGCCGCCGTCGCCCACCGTCGCCACCACCGCGCGCTCCGGCTCCGCCAGCTTGCGCCCGATGGCGAGCGGCACCGCGCCGCCCATGGTGCAGAGCCCGGTGGACTGGAGCAGGCCGCGCGGGCGATGGCACTCGAAGAGCTGGCTCAGCACGATCCGGTGCGCGCCGCTGTCGGTCGTCACCACGGCGTCGCGGGGCAGCGCCCGGCGGAGCGCATCGACCACCGCCGCCGGGCCCCAGTCCTCGTCGAGCCGGCTTTCCGCGCGGAGCGCCGCCCTCGCCGCCGCCGGCTCGCCCTCCGGCCAGGTCTCGCGCGGTTCCACGCCCCGGCCGAGCGCCGCCAGCCCGGCGGCGATATCGCCCGGGAACAGGAGCCGCGCCCGGTGCATATCGTGGCCGCCGGCGACGGCCGGCAGGTCGATGACGCGCGCGCCCTCCGGCCACGGGTCGCGCCAGCCGATGCGCATCTCTATCGGGTCGTAGCCGGCGAGCACCACGCAGTCCGACGCCGCGACCAGCGGCAGCAGATGGCGGTCCGCGCGCGGGCTGAGGCCGGCGCCGCCGAGCGCCAGCGGGTCGTCCTCCGGCAGGACGCCTTTCGCCTTGTAGCTGGTGATAAGCGGGGCGCGGAACCGCCGGCAGAAATCCGCGACGGCCGCCTCCGCGCCCTGGTTGGGCGCGTCGAGGCCGGCGATGACCAGCGGGCGGCGGGCCTCTGCAAGCCAGGACCGGGCTTCGTCCAGCGCCGGGCCCTCCGCCGGGCCGGTCGCGGCGGGCGCGGGCGCGCGCGGCGGCGGCGGGGCGGGCTGTTCGCGGGTCTGCACGTCGATGGGGATGTCGAGCAGCACCGGGCCGGGCCGGCCCTCCGTGGCGATGGCGACCGCCCGGTCGGCGAGCATGGCGGCCATGCCGTCCCCGACGCGGAACGCCGCCTTGGCGACCGGCTCCACCAGCTTCACATGGTCGAGCACCTGGTGGGTGTAGGCGTGGCTCTCGTCGGTGGAGACGCAGCCGGTCAGCACCACCATCGGCACGCGGTCCTGCCAGGCGTTGGCGATGACGTTCACCGCATTGGCGAGGCCGGGCCCGATGGTGGCGACCAAGATGGCCGGCACGCCGTCATGGTGGTGGACGCCCTCGCCCATGAAGCCCGCAGCCGTCTCGTGCCGGGCGAGCAGGACGCGGATGCCGGCCCGGTCGAGCGCGTCCATGACCGCCAGCACCTCGCCGCCCGGAATGCCGAAGGCGTGCCGGCAGCCGGCCGCCGCCAGCCTCTGCGCAATCAGGTCCGCCGAATGGGGCATGCCGCCGCTCCCGCTCCGTGCCTCGGGGCCGCCAGTCTAGGCGGATTCCTTGCGCGAAGTTGAGCGGCGGGGAGCGGGGCGAAAAAATTTCTTGATTTGTTCCCGGTTCGTAGTAATCTTCCGGCCATGCAGGCGGTGCGGAAGGGACGCGGGGCGGCGAGCAACCAGAGCGGGCGCTATGAGCGCGCGCAGGCCGAGGCGTTCGACGACGGCTGGGGCACGGCGGCGGCGGAGCCCGCGCCGCTGCGCACGACCGTTACCGAGGAGGCCCCTCGCCGCATCATCTCCAGGAACGACTCGCCGGATATCGGCTTCGACCGCTCGATCAACCCCTACCGGGGCTGCGAGCACGGCTGCATCTACTGCTATGCGCGGCCGACCCATGCCTGGCTCGGGCTCTCGCCGGGGCTCGATTTCGAGAGCCGGCTCTACGCCAAGCCGACGGCCCCCGCGCTGCTGGAGAAGGAGCTGGCGCGGCCGGGCTACCGCTGCACCGTGCTCGCCATCGGCACCAATACCGACGCCTACCAGCCGATCGAGAAGCGCTACGGCATCATGCGCGCCATCCTCGAAGTGCTGGCCCGCTGCCGCCACCCGGTCTCGATCACCACCAAGTCCGCCCTCGTGCTGCGGGACCGGGACCTGCTGGCGGATATGGCGGCGGAAAACCTTGCCCATGTCACCATGTCGGTCACGACGCTGGACGGGCGGCTCGCGCGCAGCATGGAGCCGCGGGCGTCCGCGCCGGGCAGGCGGCTGGAGGCGGTGGCCGGGCTGCGGGACGCGGGCGTGCCGGTCTCGGTCAATTTCGCGCCGATCGTCCCGGCGCTGAACGACCACGAGATGGAGGCCGTGCTGGAGGCCGCCGCCGGGGCCGGGGCGGGCGGCGCCGGCTACACGCTGCTGCGCCTGCCGCTGGAGATCGCCGACCTGTTCCGCGAATGGCTGGAGGCGCATGCGCCGGACCGGGCGGCGCGGGTGCTCTCGCGCGTGCGGGACATGCGCGGCGGGCCGCTCTACCGGAGCGCCTTCCATGTGCGCATGAAGGGCGAGGGCGCCTGGGCGGAGATGGTCTCGCAGCGCTTCGCCATCGCCTGCCGCCGGCTCGGCCTCGCACGCGGCTACGGCCGGCTGGACGACACCCGCTTCCGCCCGCCCGGCGCGCAATTGCACCTGGAGCTCTGAGATGCCGGACTATTCGCTGGAGCGGGCCTGGCGGGGGCCGGTGGCGGGAGTGGACGAGGTCGGGCGCGGCGCGCTCGCCGGGCCGGTCATGGCGGCGGCGGTGATCGTGCCGGAGGCGCGCCTGCGCGCTGTCGCCGAACTCGGCCTCGACGATTCCAAGAAGCTCGGGCCGAAGCGCTGCCGGGAGCTATATTGCCGGCTGGTCAGGCTGGTGAAGGTCGGCTTCGGCGAGGCGTCGGTCGAGGAGATCGACCGGCTGAACATATTGCAGGCCGCGCTGCTCGCCATGCAGCGCGCGGCGGCCGCCCTGCCCGTCCGGCCGGAGGCGGCGCTGGTGGACGGGGCCCACGCGCCCGCGCTCGACTGCCCGGTGCGCACCGTCGCCGGCGGCGATGCGGCTTCGCTGTCCATCGCGGCCGCCTCCGTGCTCGCCAAGACCGCGCGCGACCGGCGGATGGCGGCGCTCGACCGCGACTGGCCGGGCTATGGCTGGGCGCTCAATGCCGGCTACGGCGTGCCGGCGCATCTGGCCGCGCTCGCCCGCCTCGGACCCACGCCCTGTCACCGCCGCACTTTCAGACCCGTTTCCAAGCTGCTGATTCCGAAAGATTCTTGACGCGCCGCCCGGCCGGACTCAAACTCGCCGCCGGCAGGAGAGGGCGGCTTTTCTTGAAAACCGACTATATCGAGCGCGGCGATTGCGTCGCCGCAATGGAAGCCTTGCCCGAGGCGTCGGTCGATCTCGTCTTCGCCGACCCGCCCTACAATCTCCAGCTCCGGGGCGAGCTGCACCGCCCGAACAACAGCCGCGTGGACGGCGTCGAGGAGGACTGGGACCGCTTCGCCAGCCTCGCCGAATACGACGAATTCACCCGCGCCTGGCTCACCGCCGCAAGGCGGGTGCTGAAGCCCGACGGCGCGCTCTGGACCATCGGCAGCTATCACAATATCCACCGCCTGGGCGCGGCCCTGCAGGACCTCGGCTTCTGGCTGCTGAACGAGGTCGTCTGGCGCAAGTCCAACCCCATGCCGAACTTCCGCGGCCGGCGCTTCACCAATGCGCATGAGACGCTCATCTGGGCGGCGCGCAGCGAGACGTCGCGCTACGTCTTCAACTACGACGCGCTCAAGGCGCTGAATGACGGCCTCCAGATGCGCAGCGACTGGCTGCTGCCGGTCTGCGGCGGCGCGGAGCGGCTGCGGGAAGGCCGGCGCAAGCTGCACCCGACGCAGAAGCCGGAAGCCCTGCTCCACCGGATCATCCTGGCGTCGAGCCGGCCGGGCGACATCGTGCTCGACCCCTTCTTCGGCACCGGCACCACCGGCGCGGTCGCCAAGCGGCTCCGCCGGCGCTGGATCGGCATCGAGCGCGACGAGGCCTATGCGGCGGCGGCGGAAGAGCGCATCCGCCGGGTCGAGCCGGCCGCCGACCCCGAAACCGTCGCCCTTGCCGAGAAGCGCGCCGAGCCGCGCATTCCCTTCGGCACGCTGGTGGAGCTGGGACTGCTGGATGTCGGCCAGGTGCTGACCGACCGGAGCGGACGGCTGAGCGCCAAGGTGCGCGCCGACGGCACCTTGATCGCCGCCGACCATCGCGGCTCGATCCACAGCGTCGGCGCGGCGCTGCAGGGCGCGCCCGCCTGCAATGGCTGGACCTTCTGGCACCTCCCGACCGACCGGGGGCCGATGCCGATAGACGTGCTGCGCCAGGAGCTGCGCGCGCGGAACAATCGAGAGGGAGCCTGAGAGAATGGCGAGCGACAATGCGGACTGGCTGGCGCTGACCGAAGAGGAGGCGCTGGAGCCGGACCTGCCGATCTGCGACCCGCACCACCATCTCTGGGATGCGCGCGCGGGCTATGTCCAGCCGCGCTACCTGCTGGACGAGTTCCTGGAGGACCTGGGCAGCGGGCACAATGTCGTCAGCACCGTCTTCATCGAGTGCGGCGCCATGTTCCGGGCAGACGGGCCGGAGGAGATGCGCCCGGTCGGCGAGACGGAGTTCGTGAACGGCATCGCCGCCATGTCGGCCTCGGGCGGCTACGGGCCGGCGCGGGTCGCCGCCGGCATCGTCGGCACCGCCTATCTGGACAGGGGCGACAGCGCGGCGGCCGTGCTGGACGCGCAGATCGAGGCCGGGCGGGGGCGCTTCCGCGGCATCCGCCAGGGCGCCACCTGGCATGAGAGCCCGCAAGTCCCCAACCACCGCACGGAGCCGCCGCCGGGCCGCTATGACAGCGCCGGCTTCCGCGCCGGCCTCGCCCATCTCGCGCCGAGAGGGCTCACCTTCGAGCTCTGGTGCTACCACACGCAACTCGACGAGGCGGCCCGGCTGGTCCGCGACTTCCCGGACCAGGTCTTCATCCTCGACCATTTCGGCGGGCCCGTCGGCATCGGCCCCTACAAGGGACGCGCCGACGAGGTGTTCGCCGACTGGCGCCGCGCCGTGGCGCCCGTCGCCGCCTGCCCGAATGTCATGGCCAAGCTCGGCGGGCTCGCGATGGAGGTCAACGGCTTCGGCTGGCACGAGCGGCCCCGTCCGCCGACCAGCGTGGAACTGATGGACGCCTCCCGGCGCTACTACGAGGCGACCCTGGAACTGTTCGGCACGGAGCGCTGCCTGTTCGAATCGAACTTCCCGGTCGAGAAGGTGAGCTGCAGCTACACGGTGCTCTGGAACGCCTTCAAGCGCCTGACGGCCGGCTACTCGGCGGCGGAAAAGGCGGCGCTCTACCACGACAACGCCGCCCGCATCTACCGCCTCTGACGCGGCGCGGAACCGTTCCTCAGGACGGCGGTTCGTTCCGCCAGGGCAGGAAGGCGCGGATGCGCTCCCGGTTTGCGCGAACGCCGTCCGGGCCGCTCGAGAGCAGGCCGCGGCGCACCAGGGCCTCGACATCACGCAGCAGCGTCCGGTTAGAGCGGAATCCGATCATGTTGGTCGGTATCCGGCGGCGTTGAAGTAGTTTTTG
>JAPOZD010000218.1:622-8102 GCA_026706245.1 Alphaproteobacteria bacterium | reverse complement strand
CATTGTCGGAGGCGAAATAGGCGCAGCTGTATTGCCGGTCGCTGTCCAGGAACAGGTCGAACAGTTCCGGTTTCAGATCGTAATGGTGCGAGACCTTGCGCCGCGCCGCCCCCACCGGATTGTGCGTCCGGAGACGGCCCATGGCCTTGCGGGCAAGCGCCGCCGGCCCCGTCGAGCGGCCGAGATGCGCCTCGCGCCGGCTCACCACCAGAATGGTCAGGAAATCGAACAGCGTGCCGTCTTCGACCGTCAGCCGCCCGTCCATATAGGCTTCGCCCACCGCAAGCGCCGGGTTGCGGACGAGCGCCCGGACCACCGAGGAATCGTGCAGGCGGACAGTGGCCGAAGGCCCGCCTGCGCCCTCCAGCCGGTGCGCCCTCCCCTTCGGGTCGATGACGGTCAGCCGACCGAATGTGACGAGCCGGCGCAGCAACGGCAAGAACAGCATCGGTCCTGCTCTCTCCCTTCCCCCTTGCCTGCCGCCGGCGGGAAGCGGAAGGCTAGCTCTCCTCGGCCGGCTCCTCTTCCGACGCTTCCTCCGGCGCGATTTCGCCGCCTTCGGCCGCGCTACCCTCGGGAACGCCGTCCTCGAAGAACTCGGACAGCCCGCCCTCGAAACGATAGGCGTCCTCGTCGTCCACCGCCAGCACATCCTCGCCGCGCGCCTGCGCTTCCGCCTCATCGAGCGTGCGGGCGACATTGGCGGTAATCGGCACCTGGACCTCGGGATGCAGCTGCACCGTGATGTCGTGCAGGCCGAGCGACTTGATCGGCTGCGGCAGGCGGAGCTGCCGACGGTCGATCTCGACGCCTGCTTCGCTTGCGGCCTCCGCAACATCCCGCACCGTGACCGATCCGTAGAGATGGCCCGTATCGCCGGCGCGGCGGATCAGCGTGACGCTAAAGCCTTCCAGCTTCCCGGCAACCTGTTCGGCCTCGCCCTTGCGCTCCAGGTTGCGCGCTTCGAGCTCCGCGCGGCGCGCTTCGAAAACGGCCATGTTCTCCGGCGTCGCGCGCAGCGCCTTCTTCTGCGGCAGCAGGTAGTTCCGCGCGTAGCCCGGCTTGACCGTGACGATATCGCCCATCAGCCCCAGGCTCTCGACCCGTTCCAGAAGGACCAGCTCCATTACTCATTCTCCTTCGGACCGCCCCCGAGACGGGCGCGCAAACCGATATAGGGTTCCGCAAGGCCCAGCGCCGCAACCAGCACGAACGGCCAGGCCATCAGGAACCCCAGCAGATAGAAACCGACCAACCAGACCGTCCGCCCCGGCAGCCGGGCCACCACCGCATGGACGACGGCAAGCCCCTGCAGCAGGAACGGAACGGCGAAGACAATGGCCAGATTCCGGCCGATATACTCCAGCGCCCCGCCGGCGGCAATCCCGGCGAGGCAGGAAAGGCCGAGGGCGTAAAGCGGCCATGCCGGAAGCGTCAGGCTCCGCCATGGCGGCGACGGCCGCCGCGCGATGGAAAGACGGGCGGCGATGGCTTGGCCCAGCACGCCGTCCAGCGCGAGCGTCAGGAAAAGCAGCGCGGCGGCGATGCCCGGCAGGAAGTTGGCGGCGCGTTCCGCCAGGCCCTGTTCCCTGGCGCGTTCGGCGACCTCCGGCGGCAGGCCGGCGTCCAGAACCGCCTCGATCGTCTGCTGTACTTCCAGGCGCGGATCGATGCCCTGCATCACGGCGATCGCGAACATGGCCGCGAGCGCGGCGGCCGTCATGGCCGTCAGCACTGTCACGAGCCGGCCCGGCGGATACCATTCGACGCCTCCCTGCCCGTCGACGCGGCTCAGCAGGGCCTGCCGGCAGAGCACCGCGACCGGAAGCCCGACTATGAGCGCGAAATAGCCTGCGGTGAAAAATCCGATGATTCCTGCAACCGTGACGGCGCCGATGAGCGCCGCCGCCGCCGCCGGCAGCCAGCCGAGTGAAAGCCCGACGAGGAACAGCGGCGCCGCGGCGAAATAGGCCAGCAGGGCCGCCCCCAGAGAGCCTGTGACGATGGAGCCGAAGAGCGCGCCGGCGGCGAGCCCGCCAACGGTCAAGAGGACGAGATCCTTCCCCATCCTACCCGCGCGGGCGGCAGTCCCGGGCCTACCTTACGACGTAGGGCAACAGCGCCATGTAGCGCGCGCGCTTGATCGCCTGCGCGAGCTCGCGCTGCTTTTTCGCCGAAACGGCGGTGATCCGGCTCGGCACGATCTTGCCGCGTTCCGACAGGAACCGCTGCATGAGCTTCACGTCCTTGTAGTCGATTTCCGGCGCATTGGGCCCCGAGAAGGGACAGCTCTTGCGGCGGCGGAAAAACGGGCGGCGCGGCGCGGCGTTCATTGTGCGGCCTCCGTTGCGGCGGCGGCCTGCCGGTCGGCGCCTTCATCCTTCGTCCCTGCACTGTCCCGCGCCTCAGCGCCATCCCGCGCCTCGGCGGCATCCCGGCGCGGGCGCGCATCGCGCCGTCCGCGGTCGTCCCGCGGGCGCGCCTGCAGCATCACCGACGGCCGTTCGTCCACGGCTTCGATCCGCAGGGTCAGGTAGCGCAGCACGTCTTCCGACAGCCGCATGCGCCGTTCGAGTTCGGCAATCGCATCGCCGGACGCATCGAAATTGAAGAGGACATAGTGGCCCTTGCGGTTCTTCTTGATGCGGTAGGCGAGGGTCTTCAGGCCCCAATGTTCGCGCTTCTCGACCTTGCCGCCGAGCGATTCCATGAGGGTCCCGTAGTCATCCGCCAGGGTCTCGACCTGTGCGGGCGACATGTCCTGACGCGCGATGAAGACATTCTCGTAAAGAGCCATTGCCTATGCGTTTCGTCCTGGAAGTTGCACTGGGAGCGCGGTTATACACGAACCCGCAATGCGCGCAAGCTGCCGGAACGCGCCCTTGACAGCCTCCTCCCCCGCGCCTTGATTGCTCTCGCGCGACGAAGCATCTGGAGGGGTTCGTGGCACGGGCTTTCGTCTTTCCGGGACAGGGATCGCAAGCGGTCGGAATGGGCAGCGCGCTGGCCGAGGCTTCGCCGGCCGCGCGCGAGGTTTTCGAGGAGGTCGATGACGCCCTCGGACAGAGCCTCTCGCGCCTGATGTTCGAAGGCCCCGGCGACGAACTTACCCTGACCGAGAACGCGCAGCCGGCGCTGATGGCGCACAGCATGGCGGTGTTCAGGGTGCTGGAGCGCGAAGGCGGCGTTTCGCTGCCCGCCTCCTGTCTCTATCTGGCCGGGCACTCGCTCGGAGAATATTCAGCCCTGACGGCGGCCGGCAGTTTCCGGCTTGCCGATACCGCCAGGCTTCTGAAATTGCGCGGACAGGCGATGCAGGGCGCGGTGCCCGTCGGCGCCGGCGCGATGGCGGCGCTGCTCGGCCTCGACTTCGAGCAGGTAGAGGAAGTCGCGCGCGACGCCGCGGAGGGCGACGTCTGCGACCCGGCCAATGACAACGCCCCCGGCCAGGTCGTGGTGAGCGGCGACCGCGCCGCTGTCGAGCGCGCGGTGGCGCTGGCGAAGGCGCGGGGCGCGCGCCGGGCGATCCTGCTCGATGTGAGCGCCCCCTTCCATTGCTCGCTGCTGCAGCCCGCCGCCGACGCCATGGCGGAGGTGCTCGATGCCGTCGATATGCAGGACCCCTCGGTGCCGCTGGTCGCCAATGTCACGGCGCAGCCGGTGGAGAGCGCCGCCGGCCTGCCGGACCTGCTCGTGCGCCAGGTAACGGCGACGGTCCGCTGGCGGGAGAGCATGATGTTCATGCGCGACAATAACGTGGACCGTGTGGTCGAGCTCGGCACGGGCAAGGTGCTCTCCGGGCTGGTCAGGCGCATCGACAGGGAGATGTCGGGCGTCGCGGTAGAAGGCCCGGACGATATCGAGGCGCTGTTGAAGGAGCTTTGACGGCCATGCTGAAACTCACGCCTGCCGACGGCGGCTTTGCGAGAATCGTGGAGGGTATCGCCCTGCACGAGCCGCAGGACGAGAAGACGCGGGAGGCGCTCGACCTGGCGCTTGCCGAACATGGCGTGCTGGTGTTCCGCCGGCAGGCACTCTCCGAGGCCGAGCTGGCGGAGGCGGCGTCCTGGTTCGGCGTGCTGGAGCTGATCGTGCGCGAGGACTGGGCGTCGAAATACCAGCCGGAGATCACCTATATCTCCAACATGCGCAGCCCGGGCGGAGACACGATCGGCGGCATCGGCCAGGGCGAACTCGCCTGGCATTCGGACCAGTCCTACATGACCGAACCGGCGACCGGCTCGCTGCTCTACTGCGTCGAGTCCCGGTCCGGGCAGGCGCCGACAAGCTGGGCGAACCTGGAAGCCGCCTATGCGGCTCTCGATGACGACACGAAGGCCCGGATCGACGGCAGGCGCGGCGTCTTCAGCTACGCCGTGCGGGTGGCCGGCTATGGCGAGATCGACAAGATGGCCGAGGAAGAAATCCGCCGGCGCACGCCGGATGTCACCCATCCGCTGGTGCATACCCATCCCGTGACCGGCCGCAAGGCGCTCTATCTCGATCCGGGCACCATGTCCGGCATCGAAGGCATGGAAACGGACGAGGGCCGCGCCCTGCTCGACCGGCTGATCGCCCATGCCACCGAGCCGCGCTTCGTCTATCGGCACCACTGGCAGGTCGGCGACACCGTGCTCTGGGACAATGGCTTCCTCCTGCACAAGCGCGACGATTTCGACCCGGCGCAAAACCGCTGGCTGAAGCGCGCGACCTTCCGGCCGTCTCCCGCCCGGCACATCGTGCCCGGCCACGCCTGATCCCCCGCGCCGCCTTGTCGCTGACGCCCCGCGTCTATATCCAGGCCTGCATCCGCGCGGCTGCGGTCCGGGGCTGCGCGGCACAGGTAGCGCGGCGCGGCTTCGACGGAGCCGGCGCGGTGCTGCTGAAGCTCAACCGCCTCGACGGCACCGCGCAGCTTCTCCGCCCGGCCTGGACTGACGGCGACCATCGCCGCTGGCTCGCCCGCCCGCCGGGCCCCGAGGCCGAGACCGACGAGGAAATCGCCCGCGAGACCGCGCGCGACCCCGACATCTGGGTGCTCGAAATAGAAGACCGCGAAGGCCGCCACCCGCTCGACGAACCGGTCGAACTGCTAACTTAGGGGAACCTCTCCCGGCTGCGTTCGCCGCCTATTCCGCCGGGACCTCATTACGGCCGAGATGCAGGTGCAGCATCCCCTCGATGCGCGAGACCCGCTCGCCCAACTCCGTCAAGCGTTCGTTCACGCCATTTATCCGCTCATCTACGCGGGTTATCCGCTCGTCTATGCGGTCTATCCGGGTCTCGATCCGGTCCATCCGGGTTTCGATCCGGTCCATACGACCGCCCAGGTCGGCGCGAAGCGCCTGTTGGTCGGTGCGAAGCGCCTGCTGGTCAGCGCGCAGGTTTCGTTGCCCCTGCATAATGATGCCCGCCAAGGCTACGCCGACGGCCAGAATCGCGATCATCTCAGCGCTCATGGCCTGCATCCTGCCGCCCTACTCCGCCGCGGTCAAACCCGGTCGGTAGAGGGCGCGGGGGGCGGGGCGTTCGTATTTGCGCGCGGGCGTCTCCACGATGTCGGCGAGCGGCGCGGCCTGGCGGGAGCGCAGGACCTGCAACTCGGGCGGGCGGCCGTAGTCCGTCGTGCGCTGCACCGGCCGGCGGCCGGCCGCGCGGATGGTCTCCTCCATGCGGTGCGGAGCCATTTCCTGCCCGTGGACCGTGCCGGCGGCGCGGGTGATGCTCTCGTTCATCAGGGTGCCGCCGAGATCGTTCGCGCCGGCCGCCAGCGCCGCCGCGATGCCGTCCGGCCCCATCTTGACCCAGGAGGTCTGGATATTGACGAAATGCGGCGCGAGCGCGAGGCGCGCGACGGCGTGCATCAGCACCGCCTCCCGGAAGGTCGGGCCCTTGCGCGCCCGGCCCTTGAGGTAGATCGGCGCCTCCATGTGGACGAAGGGCAGCGGCACGAATTCCGTGAACCCGCCGGTGCGCTCCTGCAACGCCCGCAGCCGGAGCAGGTGCCGCGCCCAATGCTCCGGCCGCTCGACATGGCCGTACATGATCGTCGCCGTGGACCGGATGCCGAGGCCGTGCGCGGTCTCCATGACATCCAGCCATTGCTGCGTGTCGATCTTGTCCGGGCAGATGATGCGGCGCACCTCGTCGTCCAGCACTTCCGCCGCCGTGCCCGGCAGGGTGCCGAGGCCGGCGGCGTTCAGGTCACGCAGGAACGACTCGACGGAGACGCCGAGCGTGTGTGCGCCCTGGAACACCTCCAGCGGCGTGAAGGCATGGACATGGATATCGGGCGCCGCCGACTTCACCGCGTCCAGAATGTCGAGATAGGTGCGGCCCGTATAGTCGGGGTGGATGCCGCCCTGCATGCAGACTTCCGTCGCGCCCCGGTCCCAGGCCTCGGCGACGCGGCGGCGGATCTCGTCAAGGTCGAGATCGTAGGGGCGCCCGCGCAGGTTCTCGGAGAGCCTCCCCTTCGAGAACGCGCAGAACTGGCATTTGAAGTAGCAGACATTGGTGTAGTTGATGTTGCGATTCACCACATAGGTGACGGTGTCGCCCGCGAGCCGCGCGCGGACCCGGTCGGCCGCCTCGGCGACGGCGTGGAAGTCATCGTCGCGGGCCTGGAACAGCCGCACGGTCTCCGCCTCGTCCAGCGGCATGCCGGCTTCGGCATCCGCTAGGACCGCCGCGACATCGGCGCTTGCCGCGCCCCGCTGCAGGATCGGTTCGGGCGTCGTCAATTCGCCCGGCGACCAGTCGTCCGGCCGCGCCAGACCCTCGGAATCGGAAAGCTGCAGGGCCCGCGTCAGCATGGCCGGCGCCAGCCACTCGTCGTTCAGATAGCGCGGATAGGCCGTCAGCCGCTCCACCAGCTGCTTGCCGGCTGCGGCCGTCTCCCGCGCGAGCGTCTCAAGATGCGGCCAGGGCGCTTCCGGGTTGACGAAGTCCGGCGTCACCGGCGAGACGCCGCCCCAGTCGTCGATGCCCGCCGCCACGATGGGCCCGAGCGCCCCCGGAGAGAGGTTGGGCGGCGCCTGGATCGAGGCGGCCGGCCCGAAGACCAGCCGCGCAACGGCGATGGTCCAGAGCAGTTCTTCCGGACCGGGCTCCGGCGCGGCGGCCATCTTCGTGTCCGGCTTGGCGCGGAAGTTCTGGACGATGATCTCCTGCACCGCGCCCGTGGCGTCGTCGATGTCGCGCAGCGCCAGCAGCGCCTCGATGCGCTCCCGCCGCGTCTCGCCGATGCCGATCAGTATGCCGGAGGTGAACGGGACCTTCGCCTCGCCCGCGAGCCGGATGGTCTCCAGCCGGCGCGCGGGAACCTTGTCCGGCGAGCCGTAATGCGGCATGCCCTTCTGGCAGAGCCGGTCCGAGGCGCTTTCCAGCATGATGCCCATCGACGGCGAGACGCCGCGCAGTTCCGCCAGTTCGTCGGCCGTCATACGGACGGGATTGAGGTGCGGCAACAGGCCGGTCG
>JAPOZD010000218.1:0-583 GCA_026706245.1 Alphaproteobacteria bacterium | reverse complement strand
CCATCGAGGCCGTGACGCCGCGCAGTTCCGCCAGTTCGTCTGCCGTCATCAGGCCGGGATTGAGGTGCGGCAACAGGCCGGTCTCCTCGAAGACCAGCTTCGCCATGGCCTTCAGGTAGTCGAGCGTCGTCCCGTAGCCGAGTTCGGCGAGCGCCTCCCGCGCCGCGCGGTAGCGCCGCTCCGGCTTGTCGCCGAGCGTGAACAGCGCCTCCTTGCAGCCGGCCGCTGCGCCCGCCCTTGCGATCTCGACCACCTGCTCCGGGGTCATGTAGGCGCTTTCGCCCCGGCGCGGCGGCTTCGCGAAGGTGCAATAGTGGCAGACATCCCGGCAGAGATGCGTCAGCGGGATGAACACCTTGCGCGAATAGCTGATCCGCGGCCCGTGCAGGCGATCACGCAGCCGGGCCGCGGCGTTCATCAGGCCCTCAAGACCGCCGCAATCGGCAAGCGCCAGTGCCTCGTCGGGCTCCGGGCGTCGGTCGATATATTGCAGAAGTTCCATCATGCACGACCTTAGCGGCGGACTGCCGAATGGAGCAAACATATGGCGCAGGCGGACCGGGAGGTCCATGGGGCGCGGACT
>JAPOZD010000088.1 GCA_026706245.1 Alphaproteobacteria bacterium | reverse complement strand
TGCTCCAGACAAACCGCCATACAATGGCCCCTGACCTAAACCGGACAGCCGTGGAACAAGTCCGGGCACGACCGAGGGAGCGCCCGTGCGTAGCGCCGGAGAGAAAGCGCGAAGTTTCGCAAACCTGTTGTCAACCCAACCATATAATCGCTAATGTGTTCACAAAAATCTTCTCTAGTTCCTTAATTTTCATTGACATTCTGGAATCATATGCTATATTGGGGCGCAGGAATGAGGCGGCATCCGCGGGGCAGCTTCGTTTTCCGTGTCGCGCCAGCGCGAAAAAAGCCTCCGCTTCAGGCAACGGGTAAGGTGCGCCTTGCGCCTGGCTTGCGCGCGCAAGCGCATGCGGGCAATCAGGCGCGCGAACCGCGCCGGCGCCGACGCGCGCCCACGGGCGCAGGCGCCCGCGCAGGATACGCGCGAATTAGGGTCCCGCCGCTCCGGCGAGCCGGGCGGCGAGGGAGACCGGAAGGGAGTGGAACAAAACGGGATGAAGGAACGACATGCAGGACGCGGAGGGACAGGACTTCGGCAAACGGCCCCGATGCTCGAATACTCCTCTCCCGCCTGCGGGAGGCGCCGGGAGAGGGCCAGCGGCCGTGCGGCCCGAAAAGCCCTTGCCGGATTGAGAAGAGACCTTCCGCCCCGGCCCTCCCTTAGCCAAGCGAAGGAGAGGGATTCGCGGAAGGACCGGCCTCATGCTCAAACGGACAATTGTTTATGCGTCATGCGCATGCAAAACATGACATTTCATGACATGCTCGGCATGTCCCGGCATCCGACCGCGCGCTCGTCCGTTTCAGGCCGCGGCCGGCCATATCCGGCAGACATATCGAGGGATAACCCTGTTCCCCGATGCGCCCGTTATCCGTTATCATTATGTGCATTACCCGTTATCGTAATGCACATTCGATCGCAGGTCGGAGAGGACGATGCCGCAGGACACAGCAGGCCCTGACAGGCCGAAATGGTTCGGTTATCTGCAACTTGCCGTCATTCTCGGCGCGATCGCCGTTGCGCTCTATCTCGCCCGGGCTCCGGAGCGCGTCGAGCGTATCGACAGGTCGGCGCTGGAGACTCAGGAAAGACGGCCTGTCGTCAGCGTCGTTCAGCCGACGCCCACGGAGCAGGCGCTGACGCTTCGCCTGACCGGCTCCGTCGTGCTGAAGGAACGGGCGGCGGCGGTATCGGAGGTCGTCGGACGCGTTGTCTGGGTCTCGCCGAAATTTGAGCCGGGCGGCTCGATAGCAGCCAATGAGGTGTTCATCAGGATCGATCCGGAGGAATACGAACTCAGGGTCGAAGCCGCGGGACTGGAAGTGGCGGAGCTCGAACATGACATAAGCGGGAAGGAAGCCCGCAACGAAGACGCGGCGGGCCTGGCCCTGAAGCTGGAAAAGGCGCGCGTGGCGCTTCGGCTTGCGGAGTTGCAGCTTCGCAGGACGAACATTTCCTTCCCCTTCGATGCCCGCGTGATCTCCTCGAGCGTCGAGGTCGGCGAGCTTGCCGGCCCGGCGGAGAAGGTCGGCAAGGCCGCGGTGCTGGGCCTCGTCTATCGGCCCGAATCCATCCGCGTGGCCGCTCCGGTCGAGCAGCGGGACCTCAGGCATCTCGCCCCGGTCGTCGGGCGGGCGGCCGAGGTCCGCACCAGGACGGGGGTCTTCAGGGCGAAAGTCGCGACCGTCTCCCCGGTTGTGGAGGCCAAGAGCCGGCTCGCCTCGCTCTTCCTGAATTTTTCCGACGACCTTCCTGCCGGCTCGCTGCCGCTGCCCCACACCTTCGCCGAGATCGTCATTGCCGGGCCGGAACACAGCGGAGGCTATGTGTTGCCGGACGCGGCCGCGCAGGCCAGCGACCGCGTCTGGGTCGTCAGGGACGGCGCGCTCAACTCGGTCGAGCCGCGGACTCTGGGCAGGATCGACGGCGGTTGGGTGGTGGAAGCCTTCGATGCCGGCGACGGCGTCGTTCTCGGCACCCTGCCGGGAGCCCGCGAAGGCCTTGCCGTAACCGCCGCGAAACCGCAGGCATAGGGAGCGCGGCATGAGCAGCAACGACGCGGGCGGAGGTGCCGGCGGGACCGGAACGCCCGTGCCGCGGGGCCCGATCGCCTGGTTTGCGGCGAACCCGGTCGCCGCCAAACTTCTGATGGTCTTCCTGATCGCCGCCGGCGCGATCGCCGGCTCGCAACTTGTGGTCCAGAACTACCAGAAGTTCGACCTGCGGCGGGTTTCGGTCACGATCCCCGCGCCCGGCTCGTCGCCGAGGGAAGTGCAGGAGGATATCGTCCGCCGGGTCGAGGAGGCGATTGTCGGCATATCCGGCGTCAGCCGGGTGGTGGGCACGGCGAAGGAAGGCATCGGCCTGATCGATGTGGAACTCGAAACCTTCGCCGATGACGAGGCGGTGCTGAACGATGTCAAAAGCGCCATCGACAGCATCGAGAACTTTCCGCCTCCGACCGCGGAACAGCCGAAGGTCTCGCTTCCCAGATGGCGGAACGATGTCGTGACGATTGCGGTTTCGTCCGCCTCGGCGACGGAAGCCGGCCTTCGGCTCGCGGCGGAGAATTTGCGCGACTCGCTGCTGGCCCTGCCCAATGTCTCCTACGTACAGTTCCAGGGCGCGCGCGACCGGGAGATTGCGATAGAGCTGAGCGAGGAGGAGCTGCGGCGCAACCGGCTCAACATATCCGACATCGGGCAGGCAATCCGGCGCGCTTCGCTCAATCTGACCTTCGGAGAGCTGCGAACCGATGCGGGCGGCGTCGTGCTGCAGGTCGTGGCGAAGCGCAAAACCAGCGAAGGATTCAAGGACATACCGCTCATTACGCGGACCGACGGAACGGTGGTAACACTGGGCGATGTCGCTAGGATTCGCGACGGCTTCGTCGACGAAAATGTCCTGACCGAGCTTGACGGCGCACCGGCATTGTTTCTGCGGATAAGCGCCACGGGCAGGCAATCGACCAGGGAGATCAGAAACACGGTCCTCGGGTTCCTAGAGAGCTACAGCCCGCCCGGGCATGTTTCGGTCGAAGTCTGGGACGACAAGGCCGAACTCATGATCGAGCGGCTGACGCTGATTCTGGGGAACGCCGTAATCGGCGCAGTCCTGGTGTTCATCTGCCTCGTCGCGGTGTTCGACCTTCGGGTGGCTTTCTGGACCGCTTTCGGCATTCCGCTCGCCTTTGTCGGGTCGCTCATCTTCTTCGCGCCGGCCGATCTGACGCTGAATATCGGCACCCTGTTTGCGTTCTTCCTGATGGTCGGCATCGTGGTGGACGACGCCGTTGTCGTGGGCGAGAGCATCGCGACGGAAAGGAGCCGCGGCGGGACAGCGCTTGGCGCTGCGATTTCCGGCGCGCGGGCCGTGGCCGGGCCGCTGGTCGTCGGCGCGGCCACGACGCTGATTGCGCTCCTCCCGTTGCTGTTCATTACCGAAGGCCTCTGGCAGGTGATCCGGGTCATCCCCTGGGTGGCGCTGTTCGTGCTGGCGGTCTCGCTGGTGGAGGCGTTCTTCATCCTGCCGGCGCATCTCTCGCATGACAGGCCCTGGAGCGCGCCACCGCTGAGCGGCTGGCAGGGGGCGGTGCGCGGCTGGCTCGACGGCGTTCGCGACAATGTGGTGGCCGCAACCGTTTCCTGGTCGGTGCGCCATGTCTGGACGGCGCTCGCCATCGGCATCCTCGTCGTAGCCTGCGCGGTGCTGCTTCTGCGCTACGACGCGGTGCGGGTCCTGTTCTCGGAGCAGCGGGCCAGCGTTTCCAACACTATGCAGGTGGAACTGCGCCTGCCGGCCGGCTCGCCCTTCGAGGCGACGCTCGCCGCCGCCGAGCGCTTCAGGGATGCCGCTGAGGGCGTAAACGAGGACCTAGAAGGCGCGTCGATCAAGTCGGTCAGCATCGTGGTCGGCAAGATCCTGTCTACCCGGCCCGGCGACGCCGATCTCAGGGGCGACCACCTGGCGACGGTGAGGGCCCATCTATACCGCCGCCCGGTCCGCATAGCGCAGCCGAGCGAGGTGGAGCGCGCATGGCGGGTCCGCGTCGGCGACGTTTCGAGCCTCGAACATGTGGAATATGTGACCAGCCGCAGCAAGGTCAGGCCGAATCTCGCCTATTCGATCCGCCATGACGACCCGCAGGTCCTGCAGGACGCCGCGCGGAAACTGCGTTCCGCCCTCGCCTCGATACACGGCGTTTACGGGGTTTACGACAACCTTTCGCCGGGCAAGCGTCAGCTCGAGGTGGAACTCACGCCGGCCGGCAAGGCGGCGGGGCTCTCGCCGGCGCTGCTGGGAGCGCAATTGCGCGCCCGGCTTCACGGCGCCGAAGCGCAGCGCATCCAGCGCGGCCGCGAGGAAATCGAGGTCGTCGTCAGATATCCCGCGGAACGCCGCCGGAGCCTGAAGGAACTGGCCGGGATGCGCATAGACCGGCCCGGCGGGGGCGAGGTGCCGCTCTCCCTGGTCGCGACGCTTACCGAAAAGCAGGAACTGGCCGAACTGACGCGGATCGACGGCAAGCCGGCCGTCTTCGTGGAGGCGAAGGCGGACGCCGCGGTCATCACGCCGATCCAGGCCCGCCGGCTGATGGAGGAAGGCGTCATACAGGAGCTGCGCGCCGCGCATCCCGGCATTGCGGTAGAGCGGGACGGCGGGGCGCGAAACGAGCGGCGGGTGATGGAAACGCTGGCCACGCTGGTGCCGCTCGCGCTGATCGCCATGTATGCGGTCATGGCGGCGTTCCTGCGCAGCTACTGGAAGCCTCTGGTCGCCGCGGCCGGAATCCCGGCTGCCTTCGCCGGCGCGGTGCTGATGCACTGGATACTCGGCTGGGACTTCAGCTTCATGTCGGTGTTCGGAATCGTCGCCGTCTCAGGCGTCGTCGTGAACGATGCGCTGGTGCTGCTCGACCGCTACAACATCATCCGCCGGGAGAACGACGCCCTGCCGGCGATTGCCGCCGCGGCGGCCGCCACGCGCCACCGTTTCCGCGCCGTGCTGCTCACCAGCTTGACGACGGTGCTGGGCCTCTCGCCCCTGCTCTACGAGCGCAGCGACGCCCTGCTCTTCCTGGTGCCGTTCGTCGCCAGCATGCTGGGCGGCCTCGTGCTGGCGGGCATGTTCGTCCTGTTCCTCCTGCCGGCGATGGTCATGATCGCCGACGGCAGGCATGAATAGGCCGGCCGGCGGCGAAACGCGGTTTGACAGCCGGCAGGCCGGGCCCTAGTTTGCCTGCCGTTCCAGTATTGCAGCGGAGGCGCATGCGATGGCCAAGCCGGCAACCGTCATGGTGAAGCTCGTCAGCACGGCCGATACGGGCTATTTCTACGTCACCAAGAAGAACCCGCGGACCAAGACCGAGAAGCTCGAGATCCGCAAATTCGACCCCATCGCGCGCAAGCATGTCGTCTTCAAGGAACAGAAGATGAAATAGCGGCGTCGGCCGCTTCGCCTGCTGCGGGCGCGGGCCGACTATCGGACGGGATTTCATGGAAGCCGGCGAGGTCGCGGCCGTTTGCCGAAATTGCGGCCGTCCCGCCGCCGCCCCCGTTCCGACACGCTGCCCGTCCTGCCATTCCCCGCGTTTCGCCGCGCATCCCGAGATTGCCCGCGTCGGCATCGCGCATCTCGACTGCGACGCCTTCTACGCCGCCATCGAAAAGCGAGACGACCCGGGCCTCGCCGACCGCCCGGTGGTGATCGGCGGCGGGCGGCGCGGCGTCGTCGCCGCCGCCTGCTATGTCGCGCGGCGATTCGGCGTGCGCTCGGCCATGGCCATGTACAAGGCGCTCGAAGCCTGCCCCCATGCGGTCGTGCTGAGGCCCGACATGGCGAAATACCGCAAGGTGGGGCGCGAGGTCCGGGTCCTGATGCGCGAGGCCACGCCGCTGGTCGAGCCGATCTCCATCGACGAGGCGTTTCTGGACCTCGGCAAGCATGCTCTGCCGGCCGCTGCCGCCGTCCGCCTGGTCCGGCGGATCGAGGACGAGATCGGCATCACGGCGTCCGTCGGACTCGCCGCCAACAAGTTCCTCGCCAAGATCGCCTCGGACCTCGACAAGCCGCGCGGCTTCGCCGTGATCGGCCCACAGGAGGCGCCGGCGTTCCTGGCGGTGAAGCCGGTCACGATCATCCCGGGCGTCGGTGCCGCGATGGCCCGGCGGCTCCGGGCCGAGGGCGTGCTTGCGGTCGCCGACCTGCGCCGCTGGACGGAAGCGGAGATGACGGCCCGGTTCGGCGCGTTGGGGCGCCGCCTCTACAACTTCGCCCGCTGCGAGGACGACCGGCCCGTCCAGCCGGTGAGCGAGACTCGCAGCATTTCAGCCGAAACCACCTTCGAGAACGACCGCAGCGGCTATGACGACCTCGCCCGCGCCCTGCCGCCGCTGGCCCGGACCGTCGCAACCCGCCTCGACACCGCCGGCCTCGCCGCCGGCTCCGTCGTGCTGAAGCTCAAGACGGCCGACTTCCGCACGCATACCCGCAGCCACGCACTCGCCTTCGCCACCCAGCGCGCGGACCGCCTGCTGGAAGAGGCGGAGCGGCTCCTCCGGCCCGAGGCGGACGGCCGTGCCTTCCGCCTGATCGGGCTCGGCGCGGCGGACCTCGCGCCGCCGGATGCCGCCGACCCGCCGGAACTCTTCGCCGGCGCGTGTTGAAGGCGAATCGCGGCTTCCGGCCAACAGCCTTGCCGTCCGCGCCTATCCGGTGTTCCCTTCCCCGAAACCGACGATGACAAGGGAAGGAAACCCTGACCAATGGACCTGCGTCTGGCCGGAAAGACCGTGCTTATCACCGGCGCCTCGAAAGGCATCGGGCTCGCCTGCGCCGAACTCTTCGCGGAGGAGGGCTGCGACCTGCATCTGGTGGCGCGCACCGGCGCCGACCTCGAACAGGCGCGCGACGCTATTCGCGGCCGGCACAATGTCGCCGTCACGATCCATCCGCTCGACCTTTCCGACGGCGGCAATGTCAAGCGCCTGGTGGCGGAGACCGGAGAAAGCCTGGACATCGTCGTCAACAATGCGGGCGCCATTCCCGGCGGCCCGATCCACATGATCGACGAGGAACGCTGGCGCGAGGCCTGGGACCTCAAGGTGTTCGGCTACATCAACATGTGCCGGGAGCTCTATCCCGTCTTCCAGGCGAAGGGAGCCGGCGTGATCGTGAATGTCGTCGGCACCGGCGGCGAGCGGCCGCTGGCGGGCTATATTGCGGGCGCCGGCGGCAATGCGGGGCTGATCGCGTTTACCCGCGCGCTCGGCGGCAAGAGCCCCGATGACGGGTTCCGCATCGTCGGCGTCAATCCGGGGCCGATCCTGACCGAGCGGCTGACCACCATCATGCGCGCGCAGGCGCTGGACAAGTTCGGCGACGAGGAGCGCTGGGAGGAATGCATGCCGACCAACCCGCCGCCGGGCGAGCCGGAGGACTGCGCCGACCTCGTGGTCTTCCTCGCCTCGGAGCGAGCGAAGCATATTTCCGGTACTGTCGTCACCATCGACGGCGGCGCCGTCTCCCGCTAGGAGCCCCATGACGCCATGAGCAGCACTCTCGAGTTCTTCTTCGATGTCTCCAGCCCCTGGACCTATCTTGCCTTCCACCGTATCGAGGATTTCTGCGCCGAGCTGGGGCTGGACCTTGTCTGGAAGCCATTCCTGGTGGGCGGCGTGTTCAACAAAGTCAATCCGAGCGTCTATCAGCGCCGCGAGAATCCCGTCCCGCCCAAGGACGCTTACTACCGCAAGGACATGGACGACTGGGCGCGCTACGAGGGCATCGTCATTGGCAAGCCCACGGTCTTCCCGGTCAACTCGGTCAAGGCCATGCGCGGCTGCTTCCACGCCATCGACGAAGGCCGGATGTCCGCCTTCGCGCGCGGCTGCTTCGAGGCCTATTGGCGCGACGACCGCGATATCGGCCAGGAGGACGTGCTGGCGGAAGTCGTGGAGTCCTCCGGACTCGACAAGCAGCGCTTCTTCGCCGCTATCGCCGATCCGGGGATCAAGCAGAAGCTGTTCGACACGACTGACGAGCTGATCGAGCGGGGCGGTTTCGGCTCGCCCACCTTTTTCCTCGACGGCGACGACATGTATTTCGGCAATG
>JAPOZD010000384.1 GCA_026706245.1 Alphaproteobacteria bacterium | reverse complement strand
GGCCCTCAAGCGCCTCGACCGCGCCCTTCCGGTCCGGACGCTCCGCCGTTTCCAGATATGCAGTCAGCGCCACGACCAGCCCGCCCGTGCAATAACCGCATTGGCCCGCGCCGGTTTCGAGGAAGGCGCGCTGGACGCGGTTGAGTTCCCCGCCCTCCGCAAGGCCCTCCACCGTCACAATCGCGCGCCCCTCGAATTCGGAGACGGCCCGCACACAGCTCAAGACCTTTTCGCCGTCAGCGATCACTGCGCAGGCCCCGCACTGCTCCAGCCCGCAGCCGAGCTTCGCGCCCATCAGGCCCAACCCGTTGCGGAGCACGTAGATCAGCGGCGTCGCAGAGTCCGCCTCGACCTCCCGGACCGCACCGTTGACCTCAAGAACGACCTTGCCCATTCACAAAGCGCGGCTGCGACTCACCGCGGCCGGGCAAGCTCGTCCAGGCCGCCGGCGAATTCCCTGCTCGTCAGAATGTCGGGGAGCAGCGAGGCAAGCCATTCGGAGTCGACCGAAACCCCATTCCGCTCCAGCGACGGCATGCTCTTGTCCGCCAGCGCCTGCCAGTCGCCCGCCATCCGCCAGCCCGACAGCATGTCCTCGCGCGGCTCGCCGCCAAGGGCGCGCACCAGGAAGTCGGTGAAATTGACGACCGGCGGCCCCTGCGTCTCGGCCCCGGCGGAGAGTTGCGCGTGACAGCCGTGGTAGAGCGAGACCAGCGCCTCCGCGCCCGTCTCCTCGGCCATCGCATAGGTCGCCCTGCGCCGCTCCGCCTTGAGGCCGGGCGACCGGTCCTGCCCGGAGCCGCCGCAGGTATAGCCCGACTCCCAGGCGATGCCGGCGATTTCCAGTCCCGGCACATCGCCCAGCAGCCGGGCGACATTCCGGCCGAGGTCCGCCATGCCTTCATGGGCGTGGAGCAGCACCCGCATCGGGACTTCCGTATTGTAGAGGCCCCGCAGCCGCCCCTCGTTCTCGACCAGGTAGCCGGTCACATGCTCAAAGGCGAAGGCCGCCTCGCCGTAGCCTTCCACCGTTTCGCCGATATGGAGCTGGCAGGAGGGGCACCAGCTCAGCACCCGCTCCGGCTGGAAGTCGCCGAACCGTTTCAGCGTCCCGTCGGTCACGCGCCCGCCGGCCTCCGTCTCGCCTTCCCACTTGGTGTGGATGATGCCGCAGCAGGCCGCCGGCCCGCCCAGCACCTCGTAATCGACCTCTATGGCGTCGAGCACATACATCGCGTTGAACAGGAGGTGCGGCGTGCGCACGGCATTGCAGCCGACATAGAAGACCACCGGCACCGACCGCGGCTTCGGCGGTTGCAACAGCCGCGCCAGGTCCGCCGGGGCAAGCTGCATCGCCGCCATCAGCCGGATGGCTCGGGCCATCTTGCGGAAGAGCTGCGGCGTGTCGGAGTGCGTTTCCGCCGACTTGCCGGCGGCGAGCATCACCATATTGCGCGGGTTGACGCCCTCGGGACAGGCGGGAATGCACGCGCCGCAGCCGTTGCACTGATGCACCCAGGCTTCCGAAGGGCCGTCCAGCCGCCCGCCGTCCCGCAGCACCTGAAGCACGCCGCCCGCGACCGCTCCCGGTTCCGCGTCGGAAATCCCGGCATGGGGCACCACGGGACAGGCCTCGACGCAGGCGCCGCAGCTTGTGCAGGCCGAGACGATCTCCTCCGCCCGCGCGGCCATGAAGGATGTCAGCGATCCGTCCGGCATCGAAGCCTCCTCAAGCGGCGTCACCCATATCGAACACCGCTTCGATCTCGACGAGCATCTCCGGCAGGGCGAGCCGGCTGACCTCCACGAGCGTGCTGCCCGGCCGCCCCGTGAAGTGCCGCCGCCAGACATCCGCATGTTCGCTGAAACGGTCGATGTCGGTCGTGTACATGGTCATCTTCACCATGTCCTCCCAACCGATGCCGGCATTCTCCAGCACCGCCTCCATATTGGCGAAGCAAACCTCCATCTGCCGGCGCATGTCGCCCACGCCGTCGATCGTTCCGTCGGGCCTGCGCGCCGTAATGCCGGAGGTGAACAGCATCGAACCCGTCGCCACGACACCCTGAGCAAAGGGAATGCTCCTGTGCCAGGGCTTGTCCACTTCGATATGCCGACGGGCCATCCGCAATCTCCCTGCGTTGCGCGCCCTGCCCGCTCAGGCAGCCGCCTCGGCCACCGTGCGGACCGCCTCGGGCGTCGCGCCGGTCAGCGCGATGCCGGCCACGCGACCGGCGGCGATGGCGTCCTTCCAGGCGCCCAGCCGGTCGCGGATGCGGGCCTTGTCGCCAAGCAGCGCCACGCTGTCCACAAGCTCGTCCGGCAGGGCCGCGCTCGCTTCCTTGCGCTGGCCGGAAAGGAAGAGGTCCTGCACCCTGCGCGCCTCGTCCTCATAACCCATGCGCCCGACATAGTCGTTGTAGAAGTTCTTGTCGCGCGCGCCCATGCCGCCGACATAGAAGGCGAGATGGTCGCGCACCGGGGCGCGGCAGGCTTCCAGGTCGTCGCCGACGCGGACCGGCACGAAGGGCACGACCTCGAAATCCGCCTCCGTCTTGCCGTTCCCCGCCTTCGCAAGCCCTTCCGCAATCGGCTCCGCGAAAACATCGCTCTCCGGGTCCATGAAGACCGGGATCACCCCGTCCGCAACCTCGGCCGCCGTGCGCACGCCGGCCGGCGTGATCGCAGCCGTGTAGATCGTGAGGTCCGGGTCGGGGTGCAGGATGGTCTTGAGCGGCTTGCCGAGGCCCGTGGCGCCCGGCCCGTGATAGGGAATGTCGTAATGCTCGCCGTGATGCTCCAGCACCGACTCGCGCTTCAGGATCTGGCGGATGATCGAGATATATTCGCGGGTGCGCGCCAGCGGCTTGCCGAACGGCACGCCGTGCCAGCCCTCGATCACCTGCGGGCCCGACGGGCCGATGCCCAGCACGAAGCGCCCGCCGGACATCTCCTGCAGGGTCATGGAAGTCATGGCGGCGAGCGCGGGCGAGCGCGACTGCATCTGGATGATGGCCGTGCCGACCTTGATGCGCGAGGTCTGCGCAAGCAGCCAGGCGGCGGGCGAGATCGCGTCCGTGCCCCAGGCCTCCGAAGTCCAGCACATCTCGTAGCCGAGCCGCTCGGCCTCCTGCACCAGCGCCACCTTGTCCGCCATGTCGCCGCCGCTGTAGCCGAGCGTGATGCCGAGCTGCATCGCCTGTCTCCCCCGAAACCGTCGCCGGCGACCTTAGCGGCAAACCGCCTTCCCCGCTATCCTTGGCCATCGGCACAGAGGACAGCGGCATGGCCAGCGAGAGGGAACGGGCAAGCGCAGCCGGGCGGCGGCCCATCGGCAACGCAGAGGTAACGCAGAGCCGTTGGGAGGGGTTCGAAGGCAGCGTCCTCACGGGCCCGAGAACGGTCGTGGAGCCGGTGGACCCGGACCGGGACGCCGCCGGCCTCTATACCGCCGGGATCGAGGGCGAGGAGCCGGACCGCATCTGGGACTATCTCGGCTACGGCCCCTTCGCCGGCGTGGATACCGTGCATGAATGGCTCACCGGCTGCGCCGCGTCGAAGGACCCGCTCTTCATGGTCTATCGCGACCGGGCGACGGGCGTTCCGGGCGGCATGGGCAGCTTCATGGAAATCAGGCAGGCCGTCGGCGTCGGCGAGATCGGCAATATCTGGTTCGGCCGCGCCTGGCAGCGCGACATCCGCGCGACCGAAGTGCTCTCGATGATGATGCACCATGTGCTGGAGACGCGCGGCTACCGGCGGCTGGAATGGAAGTGCAACGCGCTGAACGCCGGCTCGCGCTCGGCGGCGCTCCGCCTCGGCTTCCGCTATGAGGGCCTCTTCCTCAACCACCTGATCGTCAAGGGCCGCAGCCGCGACACGGCCTGGTTCTCGCTCACGGACGAAGAATGGCCCGCCGTCCGCAAAGCCCACGCCCAATGGTTCGCCCCGGAGAATTTCGACGCGGACGGCCGGCAGAGGGTGTCGCTGAGCGAGCTTACGCGGGTGCTTTGGTAAGGCCCACCGCGCTACTCCTCCGGGTGGAAGTGGTCGTAGAGGCGCTTGGCGACCGTTTTGGAGATGCCGGGGACGGCCAGCAGGTCCTCGAAACCGGCGCCCTCTACGCCGCGCGCGGAGCCGAAATGGTGCAGCAGGGCGCGCTTGCGGGCCGCGCCGATGCCGGCCACCTCGTCCAGCGGCGATTGCCGGACGGCCTTCGCCCGGCGGGCGCGGTGGGTGCCGATGGCGAAGCGGTGCGCCTCGTCGCGCAGGCGCTGGAGGAAATGCAGCGCCGGGTCGTGCTCCGGCAGCGAGAAGGGCGGCTTCTCCGCCGTGAAGAAACGCTCGCGTCCGGCATTGCGCTCCGGCCCCTTGGCGATGGCGGCGAGCGGCATGTCCTCGATGCCAAGCTCGGCGAGCACGCTCTGCGCGGACGAAAGCTGGCCCGCGCCGCCGTCGATGAGCACGAGGTCCGGCCATGAGCCGCCGGCGCGCTCCGGGTCCTCCTTGAGCGCGCGCGAGAAGCGCCGGCGCAGCACCTCGCGCATCATCGCGAAATCATCGCCGGGCGCGGCGTCGCCCTTGATGTTAAACTTGCGGTACGCATTGCGGACCAAGCCTTCCGGGCCGGCGACGATCATGCCGCCGACGGCATTACGGCCCTGGATATGGCTGTTGTCATAGACCTCGATCCGCTCCGGCGGGCCTTCGAGGTCGAACAGCTCCGCCACGCGCCCGAGCAATTCGCGCTGGGTCGCATTCTCCGCCGAGCGGCGGGTGAGCGCGTCGCGCGCATTCGCCAGCGCGTGATCGACCAGCTTGCGCTTGGCCCCGCGCATCGGCCAGCGCAGATCGATGCGCCGCCCGGCCTTGAGGCTCAGCGCTTCGGCGAGCAGCGCGTCTTCGGCCGGGCGCGCGCTCAGCAGGAGGCGGCGCGGCGGCGGCTTGTTGGAATAGAACTGCCCGACAAAGGCCGCGATGAACTGGGCCGGGTCGTAGTGCCGGCTGCCCGCCGGGAAATAGGCGCGATTGCCGAAATTCTGTCCGGCGCGGAAAAAGAACACTTGGATGCAGGCCTGCCCGCCCTCGAAATGGGCCGCGATCACGTCCGCGTCGCCGACCCCCTCCACATTGATGTCCTGATGCGCCTGCACGCGCGTCAGCGCCCTGATGCGGTCCCGGTAAAGGGCGGCCGTCTCGAATTCCAGCCCGTCGCTCGCGGCCTGCATGCGCTCGGAAAACGCCTGCTGGACGGACTGGCTCTGGCCGGAAAGGAAGGCGCGCGCCTCGGCGATGGCCGCCTCGTAGTCGTCCGGCGATACCCGGCCGACGCAGGGCGCCGAGCAGCGCTTGATCTGGTAGAGCAGGCAGGGCCGGGTGCGGCTGCGGAACACGGCGTCCGAGCAGGACCTGAGCAGGAAGGCGCGCTGGAGGGCGGTCAGGGTCCGGTTCACCGCGCCCGCAGAGGCGAAGGGGCCGAAATACTCGCCCGGCCGGGAGCGCGCGCCGCGATGCTTGAGGATGCGCGGCCACTCGTGGTCGCGCGCGATCAGGATATGGGGGAAGCTCTTGTCGTCCCGCAGCAGCACGTTGTAGCGCGGGCGCAACTCCTTGATGAGATTGATTTCGAGCAGCAGCGCCTCGACCTCGGTATGGGTCGTCACCACCTCCATGGAGGCGGTTTCGGAGATCATGCGGCGGATGCGGTAGGACTGGTTGTCGGGCCGGACATAGGCCGTGACGCGCCGGCGCAGCGAGCGCGCCTTGCCCACATAGAGCACCTGCCCGCGCCGGTCGATCATCCGATAGACGCCCGGCGTCAGCGGCATGACGCGCAGATGCCGGCGGATGGCCTCGACTCCTCCGGCCAGCCGCTGCGGGGCCTCAAGCTCGACGAGTTGCTCTTCCGCCATGCGCCTATCCTGCGCCGGCCGACGGTCCGTACTCGACGGCAACATAGGCGGCATAGACCGCCAGGAACAGGAGGCCCGCCGGCCGCCCGAACCGGCCCCGGAACATCAGCCAGGAGACCAGCGCAATCGTGGCGGCCAGCATGACCCACACGGCGATGTCGAGCAGGTGCCCGGGAATGTCGAGCGGGTGGACGGTCGCGACCACGCCGCCGATGGCCAGCAGGTTGAAGATATTGGCGCCCAGCACATTGCCGACCGCCACCTCGGGATGGCGGCGATAGGCGGAGACCACCGCCGTGGCGAGCTCCGGCAGCGAAGTGCCGACGGCGACCACGGTAACGCCGATCACAGCTTCCGAAACGCCGATCACGCGGGCAAGGCCGATGGCGCCCCCGACCAGCAGGTTCGAACCTCCAATGACGCAGCCGAGGCCGATGGCGAGCGTGCCGAGCACCATCCAGAGCGGCTTGTCGGTCGCCGTCTCCTCCACCTCGGGCGCGCCGTGGCCGCTCCGGGCGCGCCGGTAGGAGATGACGGTGAAGGCGGCGAGGCAGACCAGCAGCAGCACGCCGTCGAACAGGCTGAGGCTTCCGGTCAGGGCGAGCCCGAGGAACAGGAGCGTCACGCCCATCACCGCGCAGCCCTCGAAGCGGACCTCGCGCGGCTCTACCGCCAGCGGATAGACGCAGGCCGCCGCGCCCAGGATCAGGAGCAGGTTGCAGATATTGCTGCCGACGATATTGCCGATGGCGATGCCGGGCGCGCCCCGGAACGCCGCTTCGAGGCTGACGAACAGTTCCGGCATGGTGGTGCAATAGGCGACCACGGTAAGCCCGACGATGAGCGGCGAGACGCCAAGCCGCGCGGCAAGCTGCACCGCGCCCCGCACCAGGAATTCCGCCCCGCCCAGGAGAAGCACGAAACCGCCGAGCAATTGCAGATAGATCATGGAGGTTCCGGGCGGGCGCGACGGGGACGACGGATTACAAGCGCCGCAGCGGCCCCTGCGCGGCGTTGCTTTCAGGGTTTATCATGCTCGTGTCCGCGTTGCGAACGATGCGCCTTGAGGGGGAAGACTGACCATGAGCCTGCCGCTGGACGACCGCACCCGGTTCGGCCTGATGACCCGCCTGCCGACGCCGGAGCTTGCCCGCAAGACGGTCGGGCTTCTCGACCGGCTGGAGTTCGATTCGATCTGGGTGGGCGACCATCTGGCCTTCACCTCGCCGATCCTCGACCCGTTCGTGCAGCTTTCCTATGCGGCCGCCCTGTCTCCCCGGCTTACCGTCGGCTCCGCCGTCTATCTGCTGCCGATGCGCCATCCGGCAGGGGTGGCGAAGCAGGCCGCCTCGCTGGACCATCTGGCGGAAGGCCGCTTCGTCTTCGGCATCGGCGTCGGCGGCGAGTTCCCGCCCGAATGGGAGCTGGCCGGCGTGCCGCATGGCGAGCGCGGCGCGCGCATGACCGAGGCCATCGAGGTGCTGCGGAAGCTCTGGACCGGCGAACCGGTGGCCCACGAAGGGCGGTTCTTCCCCTTTTCCGAGGTGCATATGCAGCCGGCCGCCTTCACGCCCGGCGGGCCGCCGATCTGGTGCGGCGGGCGCCAGCCGGCCGCGCTCCGGCGGGCGGGTCGCATGGCCGACGGCTACATGTCCTATGTCATCACACCGGAGATGTTCTCGAACGCGCTCGACACCATCGCCGCGGCGGCCGAAGAGGCCGGCCGCGAGGTCGAGGCCTTCGGCACCTCCCACCTGCTCTTCTGCTGCATCGACGAGACCTACGAGAAAGCCCTCGACCGGGCGGCGGAACTGCTCTCGAAGCGCTACGCGATGGACTTCCGCCGGCCGGCGGAACGCTATGCGGCGCTCGGCACGCCCGCCGACATCGCCGAGAAGATCGCCGCCTTCCACAAGGCGGGCGTGCGCCATTTCAACCTCGACTTCATCGGCGACCAGCCCATGCGCATCGAGGGCCTGCACCGCTTCGCCGAGGAAGTGCGTCCGCTCATCGCCTGAGCGCGGCTGCGGCCTCCCTGGCGGCGCGCTGCCCGTCCGCCACTGCCTCGGCGAGCGAGCCGGCGCGGCGGACGGCGCCGGCGGTGAACGCGCCCTCCCCCGCCAGCACCGCCGCAGGTTCCAGACCGATGAAGACGAAAACGCCCGAGACCTCCAGCTGCTGTCCGTCGGCGAGGGTCACCCCATCGACGCCGTTCTCCCCATCGATG